>JACMMM010000605.1 GCA_014379065.1 Saprospiraceae bacterium | reverse complement strand
TACGCTATCTAAAAACCACAGATAGCGTACCTACGGCACGCTTTTTTATCTAAATCGTCATTTCTACAAAGATTTCGTCCCTCAGGGACGCATTCCCTAAAAATTCGGTATGACTCATCTTAACCCAAAGCGGGCGGCAAAAGTAGCCATTTGGAACGTCTGCAAAAACGTTCGACAACAAATGACAAGTTAAAAGCACGGATTTGTCGGCGAACGATTATCCTGCGTAGAGTTTCAGGCAATTTGGGCAAAGGCAGGTGGTGCCGAATTGACGTTTGAGGGTTTCTTGGGTTGCGGGATGAAGGTTGTTCAATTCTTTGCACCAGCAGGTATCGTCGGTGTAGCATAGGAATGGTGTTTTGCAGCGGGGACAGACGGTGACAAATTCAGCCGCGTCTTGTACCCATGCCGCTTCTGCGCGTCCGCCAATAGCTTGGTATTTTTCGGTGTTCTCCAACGCTCGCATCTTGGTGCTAAGGGGAGGATTGAGTTTGCGTACTTGCACTTTTATCCCCATCATTTGTGGGAATTGGCGTTTCATTCGCCGGATAATGCCTGTTACCACGGTTTCCAAAAGATGGCGTGGCTGTGCCATTTCGGCCATGCAGATTTGAAACACCGTTTCGTAGTTCACGGTGGCTTGCTCGATGCTGTCCGTTTGTGCTGCCAAGGCGATCCCTGTTTGCACCTCGACATTTACCACATAGTCTGTGCCGAGCAGTTGCTCCTCAGGGTACACCCCATGAAAAGCATGAAAACGCATTCCTTCAAGAACTACGAGTGCCATGAGTGAGGGTGAGAGGGTGAGAGAGTGAGAGAGTGAGAGGGGTGAGAGACGTGAGCGGGTTTTCTCACGGCGCTCACCCCTCTCACTCTCTCACCCTCTCGCTCGCATAGGATGCGGCGCCGATAATTCCGGCATTGTTTAGGAGTTTGGCCGGTACAACCCGTGCTTGGGTAATTAGTTGATGCTTGTATTGGTCAAAAAATTTGCTTTCGCCGCCACCGAGGATAAAAACATCGGGCGAGAAGAGGAATTCCAGGTGGTTCAGGTATTCGTTGAAACGATCTGCCCACTCTTTTCTGCTAATTTTTAGGCGAGCCCGGGCACCGGAGGAGCACCAAGCTTCGGCAGATTTTCCGTGTTTCCAAAGCACATGCCCGAGTTCTGTATTGGGTATCAGCTCGCCTTTGTAAAAAAGCGCGGAACCCAGCCCTGTGCCGATGGTGATGAGTATCACCAGCCCGTTTTCGCCTTGACCTTTCCCGTGGCGCATTTCTGCAACGCCTGCCACATCAGCATCATTGGTAGCAAAAACGGGACAACCGCAAGCTTCCCCAAACACTTTTTCGATGTTGGTGCCAATCCAACTTTTGTCAATGTTGGCAGCAGAATTGGCTACTCCATTTTTTACAATGCTCGGAAAACCACAACCCAGCGGCCCTTTGTAATTGAAAAACTCAACGATCTCCGATACTGCTCCGGACATTGCTTTGGGCGTGGAGGGTTGTGGGGTAGGCACCCTAAAGCGCTCACCTTGCAATTTCCCACTCTTTACATCTACCACCGCGCCTTTTATGCCGGACGCGCCCACGTCTATTCCTAAAATATGCTGCATAATCTTATAATGTGGTCAATGAGTGTTGATTATTTGTGGCCGCAAGTCTAACGTCCAACAATCCAATATCTAAAGTCCTATTCTTCCGGGATTACATTTTCCTCTTCCACTTCTTCGCCTGCGTCAGTGATGAGTGATTTTTGCTTGCGGCGTTCGAGCGAGTTGGCGTGCATATCGAGGTATTCGGCGCGGTTGCGCACAATTTCGGCGGCGAGGTAAATGGCTTTTATCATAGAGGTCTCTTCTGCTTCGCCTTTTCCCGCGATGTCGTAGGCGGTGCCGTGATCGGGCGAAGTGCGCACCGCGGGCAATCCTGCTGTGTAATTAACGCCTGCGCCGAACGAAAGAGCCTTGAAGGGTACGAGCCCTTGATCGTGATACATGGCAAGGATACCGTCAAACTTGTGGTATTGTCCCGAACCAAAAAATCCATCGGCGGGATAAGGGCCAAAAGCCATCACTCCTTTCGCTTTGGCATCCTCAATAGCAGGGCGCACGATTTTATCATCCTCGTCGCCAATAGCACCTTCGTCGCTGGCATGGGGGTTTAATCCCAATACTGCTATGGTAGGCCGCTCGATGTTGAAATCAATGCGGAGCGTTTCGGCCATGATGAGGATTTTACGCAGTACTTTTTCTCTGGTGACAGCGGCGGCAACTTCGCGCAGCGGGAGGTGGTTGGTGACGAGTCCGACGCGCAGTGAATCGGATACCATGAGCATCAGCGAGTCTTTGACTTTAAAGGCAGTGGTAATGAATTCTGTGTGGCCGATAAAAGGGAAGCCCGCCAACTGCATGGCTTTTTTGTTGATGGGCGCTGTCACGAGTGCGTCTATTTCACCCGCTTTGAGGTCTTTCACGGCGCGTTCGAGGGCTTTCTGTGCGCATTCGCCGCCGACTTTATCGGGCTTACCAAGGGTGATATTCACATTGTCGGGCCAGCAATTGATCACATTGATGCGTTCGGCCTGTGCTTCGGCAGCGCTATCAATAGCATAAAACTGAATGTTCTCTTGCGTGATAATGTTCTTGTGATAGGCGATGACTTTGGTGCTGCCGTAGACGATGGTTTTGAATTTTTTCCCAATGTTTTTAAGGCCTATGGACTTGAGAATGACTTCAAGGCCTATTCCGTTGATGTCGCCGCAGGATATTCCGATGGTTATGTTGCTCATCTTATTTAGTGATGAGTGATAAGTGATGAGTGATAAGTGAGTTTAGATTATCACTTAACACTTAACACTTAACACTTTCAAGAGTATTGTTTTTTCAAAAAGTTATACAAAAGCCGAACCCCCACCCCGGTACCTTCTTTCGTACGGTAGCCATTGGCGACGCGTAAATAAGCAGGCCCCGCGATATCGAGGTGAAGCCAAGGGTAATCTATAAAATTTTCAAGGAATTTGCCCGCAGTGATCATGCCTGCATTAGAAGAGCCGAGGTTTTTGAAGTCTGCGATGTTGCTTTTGAGTTCGTCGCCAAATTCTTTCCAGAGTGGGAGTTCCACAAGCCGCTCATACGTTGCAAAACCACTTTCCTCTAAGGTGTTTTTTATAACTTTTGGTGCAGTGCCCATGTAGCAAATCGCCTGTGTACCCAGCGCCCGCACAGCAGAGCCGGTGAGCGTGGCGAGGTCGAGTACCAGAGAGGGCTCGTATTTTTTTGCATAATGAAGCGCATCTGCAAGGATGATTCGGCCTTCGGCGTCGGTATTTACCACCTCTACTGTTTTGCCCGAACCCATTGTAATTACATCGCCAGGTGAAAGCGCGTTTTCGCCGATCTTATTGTCGGTGACAGGGATGAGGCCAATGATGTGTATGGGTAATTTTGTCCTTGCGGCCACCGCCAATGCGCCCACCACGGTAGCCGCCCCTGCCATGTCGCACTTCATGTAATCCATTGCTTCACTGGGCTTAAGGCTGAGACCACCGGTATCGTACACCACACCTTTGCCTATGAGTACCACGGGCTTGGCGTTTTTTGCGTCTGTGGGTTTCCATTCCAGTACACAAAAACGAGGCGGCACCTGGCTGGCGCGGTTCACGGCCAAAAGCCCACCCATTTTGAGGGCTTCTATTTTTTCTTTGCCCAAAATATCGGCTTCAAAACCAAACGTTTTGGCGGCCAATTCCACGGCATCCCCAAGTTGCACCGAGTTGAAATGCGAATGAGGCTCATTTACCATATCGCGGGTAAGAAACACGGCTTCCAAGAGGGCATTGGCTTCAGCGATGTCCATGGGATTGGCTGACTCGGGCCCAAGTCGGATTTCTTGCAGGGTTTTTTCGGCGGGCTTGGTGAAGTATTTCAGGAATTGATAACTGCCCAGGGCGAGGCCCTCGGCAAAGGCGAGGGCGCGGTTTTCAGCACACAAATTCTGAATGCCGACCGTCTCGATTTTGTAGCGCCGGAGTTCGCTCAAGAGTTCATTGCCAGCCAAACGCGCATCTTCGAGCGCTATGAAAGGGTCTTTTTCAGGTTTTAAAATCCTTACAAAAACGAGCCCCTCGGCCCTGGGGAAAGAGAAGCTCGAAACATCCTGTAGAGCAGATTGTCGCAGAAACGCCCATTCGCCCGCTGCAAGCAATGCGCCCAGCGCGTCGAGATGGTCTTTATCGGCCAACAGGACAAGATTATTATGAACGGAGCCAGCCTCTACGGCGGCCAATTGGACTCGTTTCACGGCGCGGGATGCGATTAGTGGAAAGATATCGGTTTTGAAAAGCGCACAACTCGTTGACTTTCAAACACTATCTGGGCGCCTCAAAATAGTGCGCAAAGGTAGGTTTTTCCCATCAAAATTTGAGCAGAAGGGCGAAAATGGAGGATAATACAAAAACGGCTTCAGGCGCATTGCCCGAAGCCGTCTAGAGAGTTAAGGAGGTAAAAAAGTCTTTATTCTTTGTCGAAACGCATCTCTTGGATGCTGACACTGGATCCGTTGACCTTTAAATAGAGGTAAACGCGGTAGTTGCCTGAGGTGGCCGTCAGGTTTCCGATGCAATATTGATCGCTGTTTTCGCGGCTCTGGCCTTTGTGTACCTGTGCAAAGGCTTTAGGCTTGTTGGCATCGAAAAAACCTTTGAGGACTTCAGCGGCTTTGGCTTTCGAGTACATTTGCTCTTTGTCTTGGATGGAAATTTCCACGTTGTCGGCAAAGTATTTCGAAAGTACGTCCACGTCGCCAGTGCTCAAGGCCGTTGAAATGGCTTCCAGTGCAGGACTGCCTTGCGTATTGTTGGCAAAAGCAAGAGCAGGAGCGAGGAAGAGAAAGAAAATCAGATTCTTCATTGTAGAAGCAGGATTTGTTTGTTAGTTCGTTTTTTGCGAACGTTTGTTGGTTTAAACGTTAGAATATGGCGAAGTAACTGCCAAAAAAGAAATGTATTGTCAACACGAAGTTAACCCCGACTTCATACCCAACCATCGAATTGACTGTTAAAGTTCTAAAACTTTAACGCTTTAGGCCATTCTGGCCCCTTTCAAGCCTGTTTATTTGGCGTTCGGGAACCAGAAAGGAGCGGAAGGTTTTTCAAGAAGTTGGAGGCTGGTTTTTTATAAATTTTATTGCGTTTTAACTCCTGTACTGTTTTCTTTGTGCGAATTTTAAAACCCAACCCCCCACCCATGTTACCCAAGAATTTTGTAAGCAGCTACCTACCTTTTGCCCAAGAGGCACAAGCCGCCACGCGCATTAGTGCTTTGGCTATTTTAGCACAAGCCGCTCTGGAAAGCGGCTGGGGCGATCGTGCTGTTGGCAATATGTTTTTTGGCATAAAGGACACCGATAAAGGCAAAACGGGCAAGGGCCAACTGCTCGTCACCACGGAATACTTAAAAACCCCAAATCAAAGAAATCTCTTCCCGGAGGTGATTTCAGTGACCTGGAACGAACGGCGTAATCGCTGGAAATACGTCGTAAAAGATTGGTTCAGAAAATATGACACCCCGGCGGGAAGTTTTAAAGACCACGCGCAATTTTTCATCCTAAACCCGCGCTACGCAGTGGCAATGGCGAATGCAAGCGACCCCATCCGATTTCTACAAGAGGTGGCAAAAGCGGGTTATGCTACTGCGCCGGACTACGCCAAAGTGCTGACACAATTGGTGAAAATGATTCAAAGGAATCTACCGAGCGACCTGGAATCCTTTGGGATTCCTGGGGCGGTTGATTTATTTGAAATGCCAAGTGAAGAGGATTTGTGGGATTATATGGGGCATCAGTTATTGGCTACTGGCGATGGGGTTGAACAGGAAACACCCAGCGGGGCGGAAAATCGAGAGTAAAGTTAAAAAAGCGATGTTCAATACAGTGTCAAGGTTCTTCCAAGATGGAACAGGAACAACTCAAGCAACACCACGCGGGGCAGAAGTTCCCTATGCCTGGCTCAGCCCTTCTTAAAATCCGCATTTTCTGCTTATAATTTGACCAATTGGTGTTGCATCGCGTAGACCACCAGTCCAGCGAGATTTTTACAGTCTAATTTTTCCAACAAAGTGTTCCGGTACCCATCTACGGTGCGAGGACTGACGAATAGTTTTTTTGCGATTTCGGGCGTCGTGTTTTCCTCACATATCAATTGTAATATTTCTAATTCACGGGGTGTTAATTCAATACCAAACGGCAGACTTAGTTTGGGTTTTGTCTTCTGCTGGATGCTCTGATGAATTACCATTTGTACTTGTGGACTGTAGCAAAATCCATTTTTCAGTACATTCAGGATGGTTTGGCGCAGTTCAGTCGGGTCTATATTTTTAGGTAAATAAGCTGATGCTCCTAACTCAATCATATTCAGTACAAACGCATCGCTGAAATAGGTTGACAACACAATGATTTTTAAATCGGGATAAAGGTTGCGCAATACTTTGGAGGTATCCACCCCGTTCATTTGCGGCATATTCAGGTCAAGCAGGAGCACATGGGGTATGGTTCGGATGTGTTGTAACTGATGGAGCAGGTCCTGGCCATCAGTGGCCTCCAGTACCACGACTATTTCTTGGTCATCTTGGAGCAAAGAAATAACCCCCTTGCGGAACATTGTTTCGTCTTCTGCAATAGCAATTTGTATCATAAGGTGGGCTGATAAGTGATTTGTACTTCAAGACCTTTGCTGGGGGCTGTATTCAGTGCGTATTGGGCTCCAATCATATTCATGCGACTTTCTATGTTTTGTAACCCTAGTCCGGGCTTGTACCCATCAGCCGCGGGGTCAAAACCGGGCCCATTATCGCTGTAGTAAATATGCAGTTTGGTATTTTGATACTGCATTTCTACCCGTATATGGGTAGCAGGGCCATGTTTGATACTATTGGAGAACAGTTCCTGCATTACCCTAAATAAATTGAGTTCTGCCATTTTATCATGGCGCGGGTACGGCTCATGGGGGGAGGCAAAGTCTATCTGAAGTGTATCGCTGCTCTTGGCGTATTGTGTACAGGCCTCATTCAATGCTGCTTTAAGCCCGAATTTTTCAAGGGTCGGCGGCAGTAAGTCATGAGAAATTCGTCGAGTGGTATCCAGTGTGGTATTTATGACTTCGAAGATATCTTGCACCGTTTCGGAAATTAACGGGGTGGAAGGCACCTGTTTTTTTAAACGATGAAGGTAAAGGTGGAGCACATTCAGTTTGGAGCCAATACTATCGTGCAAGTCTTTTGCGATTCGCTGTCGCTCGTTCTCTTGAATTTGGATGGTGCCGTAAAGGCGTTGCTCCCGTTGTTCCAGTTCTATTGCGTATGCTTTTTGCCGCGCTTGTTGCAGTTTTCGTTGTGAAAGCAGAAAAAAGGCAATCAATACAAAGACCAATAGGAGCATGATTAGAATCCCTACGGTTATTAGGAGAAGGATTTCTTCGCCTTGAATGCTTGTATCCATATCGCAGTCAGCAACAGCAGTTGAAAAACCAGGTAAAGCAAACTGTTTACCATCCACAATCCACTCTGGGCTTCGGGGGAAAGCAATCCTTGGTTCAGAATTTTGGCAAACATAAATATAAAAAGGCTGCCAGCATTGTAAATTAATATCGCGATATTAACCAAACTGATGGCCAGTTCATTTGGTTGCAACAAATCTATCTCTCCGAATGCGTCGAAAAGATAGTACACCACATACCCGATAATCAGGCATTGCACCAAGGTTTTGGCATTGCTATTAAAACCGTGTATCGGCTCAAACCAATAAGAATTAGCGCATAAAAGGGCCGTTATAAGACCCAAGTACGCCCAAAAATAGCGTCGGACGAATGGCTTTTTCCGAAAAAGGATCCGAAAAAAATAAGACAATATCCAAAAACTCACCAGGGTGTACAGGTGCAGCAGCGGCATGTTGTTGATCTTTTGGTTAAACAACCAAGAAGCCAAACTCTCGGTGATTAATTCGTTGACCAACACCCATATCAACACCTTGAAGGGAGGAGATAATCTGCGAAATCGTAATAATAAAAGCAGCAAGCTCGCAGCGGCACAATATTGTGCCGCTGTGGAAAGCCCAAACCATATTTCTTGCATAGACGCCATTTCAGTATTATTGCAGGGGGCAAGGAGGGCAAGGGCGTGTAAAATCGTAGTACATGTGCGTAACGGCACCAGAGGTGGTAAAAACTTTAAAAACAAGATCAAGGGTGTCTTTGGCGCTGCCAGTGCCTGGGATCAGACCTACATAAGCATTTACGCTATCGGAAAGCGAAAAAGCAGCAGCCATGTCTTGTATTTCACATTTTTTGATGCCAAAATATTGCACGCCACCATTCAATGTATTGCAGTTGGCGGAGGCGAAAATCTGTACTTTTTGGGCGTATTGATTCATATACCGCGTTATACGCTGGTCCGCAATTGAGTCTTCGATATTGTAATGTTGGTTCGTAGAACAGGGAATATAACTGTTAAGGGGTTGGGTTGAGGGAAGGAGGGGGGCTTTCTTAGCAACAAAGCGTTGATAACCAAGGCCCAGCACAGCGAGGGCAAAAAGCAGGGTCCAATAGTTCATTTTCCAGTTCATGTTTCGTTCTGTTTAGATTGTGAAAAAGTAAGTAAAAAAGCAAGGGAAAGGTACTTTCATTTTGTTGCCCTGCACCTGCTATACCGTGAGAATGCGTATAAATACGGGTATTTTAGGTAGATTTACCTAAAGGAAGATTCCGCAAATCTGCGCTACCACAGGGTTTTACCGGCCCTGACCTTTGCAGCATCGTTGAACGAAATACAATCGAAGACGATAAGAGGAAGCCGAAAATCTTAACCCAGAGTAGGCAAAATATTAACCAATTCGGTAACGATGAAACAGTCCAATTTTATCACCATTACACTTCTCTTCCTAACTTTTTGTTGCGCTTCACTCAACACACATGCTCAGGCGTATGATGGCAAAAAGTTTTATCGCCTCACTACCCAGTGGCAAGGTGATGACAAATCGCTGGATATTGTGAATGACGGCAAAAACAACAACCAACTTCAGTTGGCCAAAACAGGCAATTACAGCGGTCAATACTGGAAAATTACGCCAATATCGGGTGGGTACTACCGCCTAACCACCTACTGGCAGGGCGACGATAAGTCTTTAGATGTGATCAATGACGGTAAAAACAACAAACTCCATCTCGCCAAAACAGGTAATTACTCTGGCCAATACTGGAAAATTACGGCTTTGGGTGGTGGTTACTATCGCCTGACATCCAAGTTTCAAGGGGACGACAAATCTTTGGATGTGATCAATGACGGCAAAAACAACCAACTTCAGTTGGCTAAATCAGGACAATTCTCTGGTCAGTACTGGAAAATTACGGAAATCCCGACTTCCTCAGCCGGCAATGTTTGTGCTGGCACCGTCCATAACTTGAATAAACCGGGCGTTTCGGTGTTCAAATCTATGACATTAACCAACCAGGATGTAATCGGTGCTACGCAATATGTTCCAAGCAAAACGCAGTTTCCAGATTTGCCAGCAGGCGGTACCTACAATATCTTTATGGTGACCCAAAAAGATAATAATAATGCCCAAGCATTTATCAATTGGAGCAGCCCGGACAAAGCATTGGAGAAGAAAATTAAAAACTTCAACAGTATTGCGATTCAGTTAGAAGGAAACAGTGCAAATACCCTGGAAGTAGGCGACCAGGCGAGTGCCAATTTGCAAGGGGGCAGAATTGTCTTTACCGTAATGCGGGCTGGCAAAATAGCCGCACAATTCTCCTGCGCTGCACCTCAGTAAGCCCTAGTGCTGCATCCGGCGAATGGCCGCCAATTCTCAGGCCATTCGCCGGATGCAGCACTAGTAACTAGTTTTCTAGGATAAAAACGGGACTTTTTCTACTTGTATTATCCTTTTTGCGGTCGTATATCCTTACCGTTATACGACTGCGAAGAGGGTGAGAAGGCGGGGAGGGTTCCGTTTTTTTATTTGTCTTGTGGCGAAGGCCGGGAAGACCCAGGCGCGGCGGGGGCATCAGTTATTGGCTGATGGGGATGGGATTGAATAAGGAACACCAAGCGGAGCGGAAATTACGCTTCTCCAATCTTTAGTGTCCACATAACCGTCTACTCGGGTACATTCAGGCACATTATCCCACTCGATGTTTAGGATGTCCCCATCATAATTTTTGAATGTAATATTGTCCATATTGTATTCAGTGCTAATTAAATGAAGATTGAAGTCCTTGTCAAACAGCCCGATTTGATAATATGTAGCAACCAAAAATATGTCATTGGTTGGCACAGCGATTAAATCTTTATATTCAGTTTGCGGTTCGAGAAAAATAACTTCTTTTTTATCAATGTCAAGAATGTAGAAACAGTCGTCTGTGAGAATGGCAGCTTGTTTAATTTTATTTGCAACTGCAGACTTTACAGGTGTGCCACGAAAAGCGCCTACCCATTCTTGTCCATTATCAGTTGTGAATTTAACCCAACACCAATTTGTACTTTTCCAAACAGATTCAAGGTCAAATGATTTTTCGTCAAATTGCCCCGCGGTTGGTTGAGATATAAATGTTGCAATCATTTTTACTGGTTTTATCCTTTAAATCATGTCTGTTGGGCTTGGGTGTGCAATGCCGCCGCGCCTGGGTCTTTTGACCCAGCGCCAATTCGGTGGGAAGCCAATCCAAAGTGCTGATCCCCTAAACGCGTTGCAAGTATATTGCTAAAAAATGAATAAAAGACTTGAATAATTGCAGACAAATATTATCTTTGTAAAGTAACCAAATGAATCGCGATTATGTATCCAGGCAACTTTCATTACAAATATACCGACCTTTACTTTACTACCGCCACCGTTAAAGATTGGAAACATCTACTGCGGCCTGATAAATACAAAACGATCATCACGGATTCCCTGAGCTATCTGGCGAAAGAACAAACTGTCAGGGTTCATGCCTTTGTTATCATGCCAAATCACTTTCATTTGGTCTGGCAAATGATTGCAGACCAGTCGTTATCGAAAGTGCAGCTTCGGTTTATGAAGTTTGTTGCCCAACAAATCAAGTTTGATCTGATGGAAAATCACCCCAAGGTATTGGAACATTTCAAAGTGGAGC
>JACMMM010000604.1 GCA_014379065.1 Saprospiraceae bacterium | reverse complement strand
TCTCCCGCCGTCTTTGCACGACGTCCCGCAAGTCCCCCTACAACGGCTCCGATAGCTGCACCTTTGCCTGCATCTCCGGCAATTGCTCCAATGGCAACTCCTGCAGCAGCCCCTTTGGCAGCTCCTACAACGGCGCTTCCATCAGGATTTGTGTCAACTTGTTTTGCTTCCACTTTTGTTGGGTTCAGTGGATCTACACCGGATTGCTCTACCGCCCACTTGTAACAGTCTGAATCGTCTTTATCTATCGTTGCTTGCTTCTGATTTTTTGCAGGGAAAACATAAATTCCAAGGCTCTTTGCAAAGGACGCAGGTTGTGCTGCTGGAGTTTGGGCATTCGCGAATCCTGCTATTAAGAATAATCCAATTAATATTTTTTTCATGATGGTCGAATTTTAGAGATGTAACCTATGTGATATTTTATTCAGCTGGAGGACAATAGTCATAACCGAGTTGTCTTAACACATCTGCTTCGTTATAAAATGTACGGCTGAGTGTGATCTTTCCATTTTCGACGCGGTAAATAGCATTCATGTTAAGACGTACAGGTCCACGTCCATCTTTATACGTTATTTTAAGACTGGCCCAATCGGAAACAAAATTACCGGGATGAGGACCATCCTTAACGGTTGCGGCAATGTTGACTGTACGTTCATATTCAATTTTATCATAAAGGTTTTCAGCAACATCTTTCCAGTTTTCAATTGCCTGCACCTTGTTGGTAGAATCTGAGAACGAGGGACCGTATCCAACATAATTATCAGCGAGCAAATCGGTCATCGCTTGCGTGTCTTTCGTTTCAACTGCTTTGATATATTTTTCGATGACGGCGATGTTTTCAGCGTCAACCTTCTGTTGATCATTATTGGTACCAGCACAAGCTGCTATCAATAAAGCGCCGAGGCAAATAAGAGGTATGTGTTTCATAGTTTGGAATTTAATGAAGTTAGTTTTTTGTGTCAATAGTAACCTTTCCGATTTTGCCATTAAATTTTGCAGAGGTTCCGTAGTCGGCCACTCGTGTTCCATCATCCGTTCCTACATCCGCTAAGTCATCCACAGAAAATATGCCGGGCTGGGTTTTAGCAATTTTGCTTTCTCCTGCGTTAGCACCATCAATTGTTATTATTCCTGTTCCACCAGCACCAGGTTTGCCGCCATCCCATTTAAAATCAAATTTCAAGGTGTGTTTGCCTGGAGTTAATGATTGTGCAGATGATACCGTATAGTTTTCCAGGCCTAAATAATTATAGGTAAACATGGCTTTGCCACTTTTCATATAGAAAGAGAAACCACCAAACTTTCCACCTTGACAAACAATTACACCATTGCCATTGGCTGCCACTTCAACATCGGCTGTTATAGAATACGATGTATTGCGTGTGCTTATGAAAATATCTACACCCATGCCTTTCATACCTTCGCCGAGGGTAAGCGAAGTTCTTCCGTCCATTACCGTAGGGCGGCCAACCGTTTTTGCATCCATTCGTTGTGTTAAGCGATCGTCAATAGGCAATACATGATATTTCTCCCCTTCCTTCATAAATAAGGCCTGCAATTCCTTCAATTTGGCTGGATTTTGAGCGGCCAGATTTTTTGACAGACTGAAATCTTCGTTGGCGTTGTATAATTCCCAAACATCTTCCGCTAAAGAGTGGCTTGGTTTAAATTGCCAGGCTACCCGGTGAATAGTGCGGGCAAAAAAACCATCGGCATAAATACCCCGGTTACCAAACATCTCGAAGTATTGCACTGCATGTTTTTCCTTGGCACTTGCATCGTTGAAGCTATAAACTAAGCTTGGTCCTTCGATCGGATCTTGCTGAATGCCATTAACCATCTTTGGGGCAGGAATCTGACACACTTCAAAAACAGTTGGGGCGATATCAATTACGTGGCTAAACTGGGAGCGGATTTCTCCCTTCGATTTTATGCCGGCAGGCCAGTGGGCCACCATACCATTGCGTGTCCCCCCAAAATCAGAAGCTACTTGCTTGGTGTATGCGAAAGGTGCATTCATAGCAACTGCCCATCCGGCAGCATAATGTGGATAGGTGTTCTCACTTCCCCATTCATCCGCATGCTTCAACATGTCTTGCACGGTTTCAGGAACTTGGTTGAAATAAGTCATTTCATTAAACAGCCCATTCATAGATCCTTCAGCACTCGCTCCGTTATCGCCAACAATATAGAAAATCAATGTGTTATCCATCTCCCCTAAATCTTGAATTGCCGATACCAGACGGCCCACTTCATGATCCGTATGTGCACCGAAACCAGCGTATGTTTCCATTTGTATTGAAAATATTTTCTTCTCGTCAGCGGAAAGGGATTCCCAGTTCTTAATATCAGTAGGTTTTAAAGCAAGCTTAGTTTCTTGCGGCACGATGCCCATTTTTTTCTGACGTTCCAATGTTTCCTCTCTCACTTTGTCCCACCCTTGGTCGAACTTACCTTTATATTGGTCAGCCCATTCTTTGGGAACGTGATGCGGGGCATGAGTAGCACCAGGTGCATAATAGATAAAGAAAGGTTTGTCAGGTGTGAGCGCTTGCTGGAACCTTACCCAACTAATAGCCTGGTTCGTCATGTCGGTGGTAAAATGATATTTTGGATCTTTCGGAAGTTCCACTTGGGATGTACCATCGTAGATCAGAGGAGCCCATTGATTGGTTTCCCCACCTATGAAACCATAAAACTTATCGAAACCAGAATGAGTTGGCCAGCGGTCTAAAGAACCCGATACAGAAATTTCCCATGGCGGTGTTTCATGATACTTGCCAAAGGCCGCGGTACTGAAGCCGTTTTGCCGGAGTACTTCTGCCATAGGCGTAATGGATTGTGGCCTTACCCCGTTATTACCCGGAACGGTGGTAGCTGTTTCCATAATCGAGCCTGCATTATTACTATGGTGGTTGTAACCGGTAAGCAAAGCGACCCGTGTAGGGGAGCATAAAGCAGTGGTATGAAAACGATTATAGCTTACGCCGCTAGAGGCAAGCTTTTCGAGGGTGGGCATTTTAATTGGTCCACCAAAACGGCTGGAGGCACCGAACCCCATGTCGTCAATTAAAACGATCAGCACGTTTGGCGCGCCCTCGGGGGCCTTAACTGCAAAGGCGGGAGGAGGCGTAGCGTTGCGTGCATCAAGGATGGTGGAGTGCTTGTATTGCGGCTCAGGAATTGGTAGCGTCGTGCGAT
>JACMMM010000603.1 GCA_014379065.1 Saprospiraceae bacterium | reverse complement strand
TCACTCATCACCCTTTCTTCGCTTTGCGCGCATTTTCCACCGCTTTTCCCGCATCAATGCGCCCGTAACCATAATAGATACTGTGTTTTTTGGCGTCGTACAACCCTCCTGTCTCGTCAATCCTGAAGCAGGAACGACGGATGAGTTGCTTTACCCTTTTTGGACTAAGCCCTGGGTTGGCAGCCAGTATCAGCGCTACTACGCCTGCCATGCCAGGGCAGGCGCCGGAAGTGCCGCCAAAGGAATTGGTATAGTCTCCTTCATTGTAACCCGGCTTTCCGAGGCGGTCGGTGGTACGAAGACCCTCGCTGGCCGGGGCGGGGTGTTTGAAGGGATCCCATTCAAAATCGTTGCTTGGGAAACTGACCCAAATGGCCTTGCCAAAATCTGAGTACACACTCCGCTTGCCCGAATCGTTGCAGGCGGCTACCGAGATTACGCCATCGAAACTGGAATAGCCATCGTTCATAACCTCCTCGTTACCATTGCCGGCAGCAAAAAGTATGACGCAGCCTAGGCCCTTGCGCCCTTTGCTGAGCGCATATTTTAAGGCAAGCCGGGTGTTATCTGGCAGGACGCTAACATGGCCATGGCGCGGATCATTGGGTTTCCACCAATTGCCATCGACAGGGCCCCAAGAACAGGAAATGACATCAGCGCCATGGTCGGCGGCCCAAACGAAAGCATTGGCTTCGGCCATGCTTCCGAGGCCACTGCGCAGGCGGATGGGCATAAGCTTGGCTTCGGGTGCGGTGCCGCTCGCCCCATTCTTCAGCCCAGCAGCGCAGGCCATGCCCGCACAAGGCGTACCGTGTGAATCATCGTCCAATTTGGGCCGAGGGTCTTCATTACCCTCGGTTGCATCGAATGGGTGAACGATACGTCCGGAAAATTCTGGATGGTTGATTTCTACTCCATCGTCAATAACGGCGATGGTGATATTTTTCCCTTTCGTAATCTTCCAGGCTTTTTCAATATTCACATGGTTGTCAATGACTTGGCCCTTGATTTTGGTCCTTCCCAAATGCCATTGAAGGGGGTGCGGCGGGGTTTTGTACATTCTTTCTTGCACCAGTTCGGGGTGACAATATTCAACCGTTTTTTCTTTCAAAATTTCCTCCGCAATATTAAAAACCTCCAAACCAGTGCCCTCCTCCGCCTGCACAAAATAAGCGTTGGTGGCAAAGGTTAGTTTGCTTTTGACCTTCAATTTGTACCGTTTTAAAAGGGCCAAGCAGTCGGCTTCGCTCACAGTGTCGTGGAACTTGACAAAGAAATTTTCGGTGTAAAGGATCACCTCACCGCTTTCGGCGTCCTGTAAGACGCGCCCTGCAAAGCGGATGTCGTCCTCTTTTTTGAGCGAAGCGCGGGCTTCGTCGCGTGGGGCAGTGGGACTGGCGCTGGACTCGAGGCCAAATTCCTTGCTAGCGTCGGCCATACGGCGAACCGTTACGCCGACTTCGGGGAACGCGACAACCTCGATGTTGCCCCGTATCGCGTTGCGGCTGCGCGAACTCAAGTCCACGTTTTCCAGCTTTTGGTTTCCATCAGTTCGGATAGCGACGAGGTCAGGGCTTTCAACCAGTTGAATAGTTTTGCCCTTTTTGCCGCCGAATTTGACTTTATACATGTGGTGGATGGTGCGCCTGCCTGTCGGCAGACAGGATTTGGTTAATGCCGCGTCCGGCCAATAAGGGTATGAATATGGCGGTCAAATTTTTCCTTTCTCTGCGTTGTTCGTCAGTTAAAATGTCCCGCATTGCTCCCTCCTCACGCCTTGACAAAGAAAAAATTTGCCTCCCCAATTCATACCTTATTGGCCGGACGCGGCACTAGGGTGTAAAATTATCGCAAATTATGACTCCCAGCGTAGGTGTTTTCCACTTTTTGATTGAACTGGTCATAAACTTCCGCCGGAATTTTATGGCGCATGGAATGGAGGAACTGCTTGAGTTTGAGGTATTCGCCCTCTGTCAGCAAGTCATCTTCCATAAAAGCGCCGAAAAGTTCCAGAAAGTTCTCGCTTATGCTCCGCGCAAATTCGATGCGTTTAACCATATCTTCCACAAAAGCCAAAAAGTACAGACCTTCTGTATAGCCTAGCTTTCGACGTAGTACCAAACCGTCTACCTCGCGCTTAATTTCTTCGAGCCTACGCGAAGCTAATTCTGCGGTAATTTGCTGGTTTTCAAAATTCTGGAAGATTTGTCGCGCCCGGTCGCCATAGCGGCGAATCAGTTGTTCGCGGCGGCGGAACACCAAATATCCCACCAATGCCGTGAGCAGTGCGGTGGTGCCAACCATCGTAATCTCGACAAAATAGCCCGTTTCTTGGAGCATGTGCATCAATTGGGCAAAGAAACTGGAGCCTGCTTCCAATCCATTGTTTTTGATGGTATATTCAATGGGCTTAAAATCTTTTTCAGTGAGCGCGTCGGTCGGACGCAAGGCGTTTAGGTGGCTCATTACCGCCATTTTGTATTTTTCGCGGTCAGCATCGCGGTATAGCGGGCGAATGTTGGAGCCCTGACCCATCTGGTGCCCTTCGGAATACTTTTTGTGAAGCAACTGATTGGTTTTCAAAAAGTAGAAAAGGAACCGGTGCATTTGGGCCGTGTCGCGCAAGGCGGCAAGTTTGACTGGGTCAGTTTCTGCGCCACGCTCTTGCAATTGTAGCCAAGCCACTAAATCGCGCGGGCTAATTTCCAAAGGGAGCCGGTCTCCGAGCCGCTTGAAGTGCTCTGCGTTGAATTCAACTACTGCCCCAGGGCCAAAGTGTGTGATGGAGATTAGGTAAAAATTTGCGGGCATTTCTACTGTTTTCCCGCCCACTTCGGCCACTGTTTTTTTTGCGCTGAGCGCTTCCCACAAGGCAGGGCCAAAAAATGTTTCTGGATTGATCTTGTCAAAATTGTCGACCACTGCCACAAACTTTTGTTCGGGGTGTTGCCGACATCGTTCCCAAAAAAGCAGCAGTTCACCAGGGTAAAACACGCCTTTCTCGTCCTCTCGACCGATGTATTTTTTGTGGTACTCCACGTCAAACCAAGGTGCGCAATCAATCTGCAAAACCCGATCGTAACTCCCCGCCAGTAAATTGGCCACTCGTTTGCCCTGTTTAGTGGAGCCTACCCCGGTGACCCCAGAAACACCGATGCGCTTCAGTGGCGACGATGCAGCT
>JACMMM010000602.1 GCA_014379065.1 Saprospiraceae bacterium | reverse complement strand
GTCACCTTGTCGCCCAATTCCGGCTCGCCCAGATCGTTGGGAGTCACGTTCAAGCTCAGCACAGCAGGGTTGATTTTACGACCCTCAATGCTGCATACAGCACAGTCGCCAGCGTTGCCAAGGTGAGAGCGTAGCAGTTTGCCGAGGTGGTTTTTATCCAAACTGTTGTTGTCAAACGGTCCTGGCTGCACGATTTTGTCGCCAATCATGCCATCAGAACCATGCAACACGTGCCAGTTGCTCAACACATACGGTGTACCCTCCGTACGGTCGTACACAATACAGCCCAGCGTGCCAGCCGTGCCTTTCCGGTTCGACACGCTAATGCCTGGCTGGATCGGGTCGAGCCTTTTTTTGCGGTTGCTTGCCACCGACTCTGCGACCACTCTGAAGGCAGGCGCGTACTGGCGCTCCAAGACATCAGTAGGTATCGAAAGGTTGCCGACTTTGATAGACGTTGGAATGCTCTTTGTATCCAGCGACTCCAGCGCTTCAGGAGAAACTTTCTCCTTGACGGTAAATTGGATGCTGATTTTGCCGGTCGGCTCGCCATCGGTAATTTTGTATCCGATGCCGATTGAACTGATATTGGGATCTTTGAGAAACTCAGGCCCTTTGGTTCGAACAAACTGTTTCAGTTGTTCCATAAGTGCGGCGGAGGGTTTGGAGGTTACGCCGTTCGAGTCCTTTGATTTTTTGTTCTTTTCCATAGCTTCTTTTATATTTTGGAGTGAATTCCCATTATGGGTATTTTGAAAGCTTTTGGTGTTTAAACGATCCAGCCTTCTCGTAATGCTTGAGCAACAATGCCACCAGGGGTATGCACCTGCATTTTGCATTTGATGTGCTTGATGTGATCCTGCACCGTGAATGGACTTATGTGTAACTTGCTGGCGATCATTTTGACGTTCTGATCGTTGCTCAATCCCTGAATGATCTCGCATTCGCGTGGCGACAAGATCCTTTCCGAATGGAGCTTCGGATTTTCGTCAGGGAACTTGTTGCCGGATTGGTAGGAAGACAGCTTGGGGTGCTTGGTCATTTGAGCGTTTTTTGAGTGTTCGGTTTTCCTGAAGGTAGAAAGCCAATACAAAGGTATTTAGTTCCGTCGACGACCAACAATCCCTAATTTTAGGGATAACACTGCCTAAATTAAGACCAAAAACATCCAAGATTGCCCGACAGCCTTACTCCAAAACATTAGTGTTCATTTTCTAATTTTTTAAACATAATTGTTATGAAAAAAATGTTCTTGCTTATCGTCCTGTTTGCCTTCTCTCAAACGGCTTTTGCCCAAGCCTCCAAAGTTCCCGATGCTGTGAAAACGGCCTTTGCCAAAGCCTACCCTAACGCAGATGATGTGAAATGGGAACTAGAGAACGGCCATTACGAAGTAGAATTCGAAATGACCGACGACCATGAAATGTCTGTGTTGTACGACGCCGCAGGAGCGCTCTTGGAAACCGAAGTCGAAATACCTTTTTCGGACTTGCCAAAAGCCGCCCAAGAGGCGCTTAAAGGGAAAAAAGTAAAAGAAACCGCTAAGATCACCAATGCAAAAGGAGTGGTCACTTACGAGGCGGAAGTTCGGCGCAAAGACCTGATGTTTGATGCGCAAGGCAACCCTGTTAAGTGAGAAAATAAGCGGTTTATTTTCTCATTGCTTGGTTATTTTACAGGCTTGAAGTACCTTTGCCAGCCTTTTTCAAAAAGGCAGTTTTTTTCATCTAACTAATAGATTTACAACAATGTTCGCAATTGTTTCCATCGCCGGTCAACAATTCAAAGTTGAGGAAGGTCAGCAGATCTTCGTCCACCGGCTGGCAGCCAACGAAGGCGACGCTGTGCGTTTCGATGCCGTTCATCTGATTGATAACGACGGCCAAGTAACCATAGGCGTGCCCAACATTCAAGGTGCTAATGTCAGCGCCAGCGTCCTCGGTCATCTGAAGGGCGATAAAGTCATCGTTTTCAAAAAGAAACGCCGCAAGGGCTATCGCAAGAAAAACGGTCACCGTCAACAATTTTCTAAAATCAAAATCGAATCTATTCAGGGATAATTAAAGTTTGCATCCTGGTTATAGGTTTCAACCTTGAAACTTTTAACTCAAAACTTTTAACTTTAAAATTATTCCTCATTCATTCATTGCAAATTCAATCCTTGAAAAATGGCACACAAAAAAGGTGCGGGTAGTTCTGATAACGGCCGCGATAGTAAAAGTAAACGCCTTGGCGTAAAATTGTTTGGTGGTCAGCATGCGGTGGCCGGCAACGTTATTATCCGCCAACGCGGCACGCAGTTTCACGCTGGCGACAACGTGT
>JACMMM010000601.1 GCA_014379065.1 Saprospiraceae bacterium | reverse complement strand
TAGGGCATTCGTGAAAATTCGTGCAATTCGTGGCTAAAAAACCTCACTCCACTTTCAGCACCCAAACATATTTTCCCAAAGACTTCACTTCCTTGGGAAAACGAATTTCAACACCTTGTGCGGTGGATCGCCAGGGCAATCTTCCTGCTTTACCGTACAAACTGACTTTGGTGTTTTTTGAAAAAGGCATTTTGCTCAACAAAACCTTGCCATCCGGGGCATCAAAGAGAAAAACGTACCTGGTTTTGCCGTCTTTTGATTGCGTGAATCGAATCCTTTCTCCTTCGCCAAAGCTGCTGAACATCCGGGTAGCATATATGGCTTCGCCGTTGTTTTTCATCCAGATACCTATTTCATGAAGCCGGTCATAGGCTGCATCGTGCCACTCGCCTTCCGGGCTGGGACCAATATTGAGCAGATAATTGCCGCCTTTGCTAACGATGTCCACCAATTTTTCGATGATTTCATCCGTGGGTTTGTATTGGTCGTTGGGCACATAACTCCAACTAGTCGCCATGGTCATGCAGGTTTCCCAAGGGTAAGGCAGTCCGGTTTCTGGAATATGTTGTTCGGGCGTGAGGTAGTTTTGGAAAATACCCGGCACGGCACGGTCTACCACGATCAGGTCCGGTTGCTTGGCGCGGGCTGCTTTTACGATTCCGGCCATATCTATATCTTGACTTTGTGGATTACGTGTCCAGCGACTGTTCTCATACACCTCAGAGAATTCGCCCTTGATTTCTTCCTCGGTCTTGAAGCGTACCCAACCGCCATCGAGCCAAAGAATGTCAATTTTACCGTAATCAGTCATCAGTTCATCAATCTGGTGGTGGGTGTATTCCTTGAATTTAACCCATTTTTCAGGGTATTTTTGGATGGAATAGTTGCAGTTACGGTCGCTGGGTGGGAATTGTTTCCACCAATAATCATCCGAGTGCCAATCCGGTTTGGAAAAATACGCCCCGGTCCAAAAACCCTCTTTTCGGAAAGCGGAGAAGATTTCTTTGGCTACGTTGCTGCGCGGGTTATGGGCAAACGGGCTTAGAGGCCCCGTGATTTTGTAGTCGGTATATTTGGAGTCGAACATACAAAACCCGTCGTGGTGCTTGGTGGTGAACACCACGTATTTCATACCGGCCTCCTTGGCTGCTGCGGCCCAGCGCTCGGGATCAAACTTGGTCGGGTTAAAGGTTTTGGGAAGGTTTTCGTAGGCTGTCACATAATCCTGGTAGTTGTCAGCCACGCCCGGTTTTCGAGCGCCCGTTGCCCAGGAAAGATCTTCCGGGCAGATGCTCCAGCTTTCCACGATGCCCCATTGGCTGTAAGTGCCCCAGTGCATAAGCAGGCCGAACTTCAGGTCTTGCCAGGCTTCGAGGCGGCGTTGGATGAAGGTGTCGGGATCGGGGAAGTAGGGTTGGTGTTGGGCGTGGACGGGTAAAATGGAAAGGAGGTAGGCAATGGTAGCGTAAAGAAGAGGGCGCATAATGGCAAAAAGTTGAACTGCAAGAAATCTGTCAAAACCTACTTAGGCATGACCTCGTTCAAAACAGCCACCAATCGACGGAACTGCGAAAGGTGTCTTTTCAATGTGTCTGGATTTAGCTTTGCTAAAAGATCGAAGGAGCGATTGCCTTTTTTATACGGTTTTGTGCTGTTTCGCGTAGCATGCCCCAATTTATCTTGCACTAGATGGCGGTCATGGGTTTCAAGGATCGGGAGTGAAGGAAGGGCGTTTCGCTGCACTTGTGTTGTGCCGTAATGTTCAAAAATAGTCGCTTGGTCGGCGCAAATCCACGACTCCATACAAGTCGCCATGAGCAAGGCTTGGCGATTGGCAGCTGATTCTGGACGCACCCAGCCATCTCGTGTTTTCAAATGTTGCCAAACGCAATTGTTGTCTACATCTTCTGTGATATTAGCCACTGGGTCTTCGCTGTCCACAAGCATCAATGAAACTTGAGCACGGCTTTTCAAGCCAATTTGGAAATCTTTGAACGCATCGTTTCGGCTACCACAAGCAACTGTTCTCGGCATCCGGCCTTCACTGAAACCTGCCTTTTCAAACAGTTTGCGAAAACCTTCGCGGCAACGAGCACGCTCTTCCTTGCTGTTGCCGCCGCCTTCGATGTAGATTTTCACGTCCATCACCATCGGTTACCTCCTATTTCGCCCATGCTCCAGAGTTGGCCGAGGCGATATTGTTCCAACCAAGGTTTCAGTTCATTTTCATCTAACCGGCGTATAGAGGTTTGGCCTTCATGTTTTTCGCAGACCAACACACTATCGGGCTGTTCGGACAAGGCATCAATCAAAATATCTGAGTGCGTGGTCACAACCAGTTGAGTGCGTTCAGAGGCAGCAATCAGCAGATCTGCGATTTTTGGCAGTATATCGGGGTGCAAACCTAATTCGGGTTCTTCAATGCAAATGAGTGGCGGCGGAGTGGGGTCTAGTAAAATTGCCAAAAGGCAGAAGTAACGTAGTGTACCGTCAGAGAGGCGCGTAGCAGGAATTGTGAAGTCCCCTTCAAAGAAAAAAACTTGTACTGTCCCGCCTCCTACTGTTACCTCAAAATCAGTCAAGCCTTGATATAAATCCTTCAATGCCACAATTAGCGCATTTTTAACAGCAGGTTTTTTACGCAAACGAGAAAGGAAAAGGCCCAAATTGGAAAAATCGGACTCCAAACTATCACTCTGGTGGTTAGTTGGCTGGGACTTACGATAGATAGAATTTCTGCCAAATGACCACTCCCGATAAAGCTTTATTCTCTTGTAAGACATGGCCACATAAAACAATTCCGGGTAAACCCGAGGGTCTTGTAGTTGGGACAAGACCGAAATCCCAGTTTGAATCCCTTGTGATGTGCTTAATCGCTTTCCAGTATCGTCTTTGAAATTTATGATTGGCATTCCTGTACCCATTTGGTAGTAAGCATAGACTCCATCTCCCCCTCCAATTGCTCCAGCATCTGATATGCGTTCATCTGATATGTAAAACCGTTCCTGATAATTACCAAATTTTAAAACGTGTCTCAATGGTTTTAGTCCAGCGGAGTAGTCAAGTATTGCTTCAATAAGACCCTGCGAGTGGGCATCAGCTCCTTTCCATATCCATTCGTCAATGCCACCTCCGTCTAGGATTGGTTTTTGAACATTTTCGGATGGGATAACACGGAGCAATTCTAGCAATTCCAAGAAATTCGACTTTCCCGACCCATTTGGTCCAATCAAAACATTCAGACTGCCCAATGGCAAATCCAGACCGTCCGGCCCGAACGACAAGATATTGGAGGCTTTTATGTGCTTTATTAGTTGCATCGCGGGCAAAAGTAGTACAATTATTTTCAAACCCCCTTCGCCCCCAATCTAATCTCCTCCACCACCTCCGGATTCAACAACGTAGAAATATCCCCCAAATTCGAGGTCTCCCCTTCGGCGATCTTCCGCAAGATCCGGCGCATGATTTTCCCAGAACGGGTCTTTGGCAAGCCCAGCACGATCTGAATTTTGTCGGGCCTTGCAATGGGGCCGATCTCTCTTGTCACCACCTCCATAACTTCTTTTCGGAAGGTTTCGGTATGTTCCACGACGTGCTTTGGGATCACATACGCGTAGATTCCCTGGCCTTTGATGTCGTGTGGAAAACCGACCACCGCGCTTTCCACGATGTTTTCATGTTTGTTGATGGCGTCTTCCACTTCGGCGGTGCCAATGCGGTGACCCGAAACGTTGATCACATCATCCACACGGCCAATGATTCGGTAATAGCCATCTTGGTCACGGCGGGCGCCGTCGCCCGTGAAGTAGAGGTTTTTGAAGCTCGCAAAGTAATTTTGACGGCAGCGCTCATGGTCGCCCCAGGTCGTGCGAAGGATGCTGGGCCAGGGGTATTTGATGCACAACAAACCTTCTGCCTCATTGTCTTTCAGCAGTTTACCATTTGTATCTACTAAAATGGGCTGGATGCCTGGCAATGGCAGGGTCGCAAAACAAGGCTTGGTGGGCGTGATGCCCGCAATCGGGGTAATCATCATGCCGCCCGTTTCTGTCTGCCACCAGGTGTCCACGATGGGGCAGCGTTTTTTTCCGATTTTTTCATTGTACCAGTTCCAGGCTTCTTCGTTGATGGGTTCGCCGACGGTGCCGAGCACACGTAAAGAGGGCAATCGGCGGTTTTTCACCCACTGGTCGCCCGCAGCCATGAGGGCACGAAGGGCCGTGGGCGCTGTGTAGAAAATGTTGACTTTGTGGCGTTTGATGACATCCCAAAATCGACCCGCATCGGGGAAAGTAGGTACGCCCTCGAACATCAAACTGGTAGCCCCAGCCAACAGCGGTCCGTAGACGATGTAAGAATGGCCAGTGATCCAGCCGACGTCTGCGGTACACCAGAAGATTTCGTTCTCCTGATATTGGAATACGTTGCGGAAAGTGTACTCGGTGTACACCATGTAGCCGCCGTGGGTGTGTACCACGCCCTTGGGTTTGCCCGTGGAACCGCTCGTGTACAAGATAAAAAGCGGGTCTTCGGAATCCATTTTTTGGGCTTTGCAACTTTTGCGCTTGCCCACGACGGCATCATGCCACCAAAGGTCCTTGTCTTTGTTCCAATGTACGTGATCGCCCGTGTTTTTGTGGACAATAACGGTTTTGACGGAATCACAACCCAGTGCAAGTGCTTCATCTACAATGGCTTTTACGGGATTATTCTTCGCGCCACGCGCATTGTAATCGCTGGTAATGACCGCCACGCACTGCGCGTCTTTGATACGGTCTGCTACAGAAATAGCCGAAAAACCTGCAAAAACCACCGAGTGAATCGCCCCGATTCGGGCACATGCCAGCATTGCTACCGCCAGTTCGGGGGTCATGGGCATATAAATGCACGCGCGGTCGCCCTTTTTGATGCCCTGCGCTTTGAGCGCATTGGCGAACTGGCAGACTTGCTGGTACAATTGCTTGTAGGTGATTTTGCGCGGCTTGGCTTTGAGGTCGTTCGGCTCCCAAAGGATGGCCGTTTGTTTAGCGCGGGTGGCCAGATGGCGATCCAGCACGTTTTCCGTGATGTTGAGTTTGCCGCCTACAAACCATTGGATTTTGGGTTCGCGGAAGTTCCATTTCAGGACTTTCCGCCAGGGTTTTTTCCACTGAAACGTGGAAGCTTGTTCGGCCCAGAAACCCTCAGGATCAACGACGGAGCGGGTATAGACTTCGTGATATTCGGCGAGGCTTTTGATTTGCGTAGTCATTATGTGCGGATGTTAGACATTGGACTCTGGACGTTGGACTTCGGCAAGGCTTTTGATTTACGTAGTTATGTGTGAAACAGCAGGTCCGTTGCGCCAAAAATAGCGGGTTGTGGCCTTTCGCCGTATAATTGCTCCAAATTCAATCTTCATTTTCTTCAAAGGCAATTTTAAAAACATCACAACGGCTTAGGCATTTTTCCTTTTGCCACTAATTACACGAATTTTCACGAATTAATACAGAAAGCAAGATTAATTCGTGAAAATTCGTGAAAATTCGTGTAATTAGTGGC
>JACMMM010000600.1 GCA_014379065.1 Saprospiraceae bacterium | reverse complement strand
TTACCCGCCATAGCCCTTTAAGGCGAAGGAGGGCCTAAATCCATCTTTCCCCATGATTGAATCTTCCATTGAAATCGGTGCGGAAATCTTTTTTTCGCTGGTGAAAAAAGCCTACGCGGGCATTGCTGGGTATGCGCAGGAGCGTGATTTTTTTAAAACTGCTACCAATAATTATATTGCTGGCCTCGTGAAACGCAACAGCACCATCAAAGTGCTAACCATGAGCGAGCCGCGCCCACTCGAATCGCTGTACGTACGAGCCAATATTCTGAAAGACAGAATCACGGCTGAACAAGGCGACACTGCAGAGGAACTGGAAAAATTCTTCAAAGGAGGCCGCCGCCGGGACTTTGGCCAGAAAAGAGAGACCGTAGACGGCGAATTGATTGTCAATAAGTTGTCGCGGTTCATCGTACTCGGCAAGCCGGGGGCCGGAAAAACTACCTATCTGCGCTACCTGACGCTGATGATGCTTGATAAACTGAATCAGATTGAAGTGCGCAAACTGCCCGTTTTCGTCACCCTGCGGGAGTTTGCAGATACCCGGGAGAAGTTGATGGATTTCATCGTTCAGCAGTTTAGCATCTGTGGGTTTGAGGATGCCCAGCCGTTTTTGGAAAGGATGCTGGCTGCGGGCGACTGCCTGGTATTGTTTGACGGTTTGGATGAGGTGAACCAGGATGCTGACCAAAGCGGTATCATCCGACAGATCAAGGATTTTTGTGACAAGTATAATAAAAACCAGTTCATCATCAGTTGTCGGGTAGCGGCCTACAACCGTCAGTTCGACCATTTCCATGATGTGGAAATGGCTGATTTCAACGATGAACAAAAGGAAAAATTTATCCAAAACTGGTTTCATGGAGAAGCAAAAACCGCACAAAACTGTTGGGAGAAACTGAAAGAAAGCCCCCAACTAAAAGAAATGGCCTCTGTGCCATTGTTGCTCACCTTGCTCTGCATTGCTTACAACCGCCGTAAAAATTTTCCAACCAACCGCGCAGAACTTTATGAGGAAGCGATTGATGCCTTGCTCCGCGATTGGGACGCTACCCGCGAAATTACCCGTGACGAAGTGTACAAACACCTTACGCAGAAGTACAAAAAATCCATGTTTGCCTACATTGCCTGGGGCACTTTCAGGGAGAATATGTACTTCATCCCAGAACGCATCCTGACCAAACAAATCGAGCAATACATAAAAAACTTGCCCGGATTCAAACCCGAAGTATTGGAGCCAGATAGCTACGCCGTGATGAGAGCCATTGAATCACAGCATGGAATTTTTGTAGAGCGAGCAAAAAAAGTTCACTCCTTTGCCCACCTGACTTTTCAGGAATATTTTACTGCCAAGTACATCGTGGACAATGCCCACCTCTTCGATGAAAAAAACAAAAACACTTTGCTGGATTTGGTGGAAGGACATCTATACGATGATAAGTGGTTGGAGGTCTTTATACTTACAGCGGAAATGCTGAGTAGTGCAGATGAGTTGCTTTTCCTTATGC
>JACMMM010000599.1 GCA_014379065.1 Saprospiraceae bacterium | reverse complement strand
CATCCATTTGTCCATACGCCCGCGTACTTCATTGATAACCACATTTTTCCGCCGAGTCTCACGCCCGAACTGTTTAGTAAACTCAATTCTGCCAATTATTTCACAGTTTATCCTCCGGTATGTCAAGTCGTGTTCGCGCTGGCGACTTGGGTTTTCCCCACGAGCGAACTTGGAGGCGTGTTCGTGATGAAATTGTTTTTGTTGGTTTGTGAGATTGGAACGATCCGTTTGCTTTTGCGGCATACTGAACTAGCTGCGCTGACGTACGCCCTCAACCCACTCGTAATCCTGGAAATCTGCGGAAACTGCCACTTCGAGGGCGCCATGATTTTTTTCCTCTTGGCTGGAATATCTGCGCTTCAACAAGGGAAAATAGCAAAAGGCGCATTGTGGTGGGCGCTGGCCACCGCCAGCAAATTGCTACCCATCATGTTTTTGCCGATTGTATGGCGTTGGCTCGGTTGGCGCAATGGCTGGGCTTTCATTGCTATTTTTGCTATGGGATGTTTGGTGCTTTTCGCGCCTGTACTGGCCGTGCTGCCAAATATTTTGGAAAGCCTCGACTTGTATTTTCGGCAATTCCAGTTCAACGCCAGCATTTATTACCTCGTTCGCGAAATTGGTTTTCAAAAAATAGGATGGGATATTGGGGAGATTTCCGGGCCGGTGTTGGGCGGGGTGATGGTGCTGGGTGTGTTGATAATTGCTTGGCGAACAAGAAGTTTGTTGGTTAGCGAACTTCCCGATCCCGAAAATCGGGATAAACTTTCGAGAAGTTTAAGCACCCCACTGCTCTTTGCCCTTTTCCTATACCTGTCACTTTCCGCCACGGTACAACCCTGGTATCTTACCGTTCCCTTGGCGCTTTCATGCCTGATGCGCTGGCGATTTATGATTGTTTGGTCTGGCTTGGTAGCACTTTCTTACAGCCATTACCTGGGTGGAGGAAAGCAAGAAAATTACGGATTAATCGCTCTGGAGTACGGGCTGCTCTGGGGATTTTTATTATGGGAACTCAGTAGGATTTTTGTCAAGAAAGCTGCCCCAAATTCTTCCTGAACATTTCTACCTTCGCGGCGATTTTTTCGAGTCAGTTTTCACCAAACTCACCACACTACTACCAATGAGTCTGTTCCCACACCCCGACCGCTTCGAGCGTCGGCATATCGGCCCCAGTGAAACCGAAACACAAGAAATGCTCAAAGTCCTGAAAGTCAAATCTTTGGACGAACTAATAGAGCAAACCGTTCCCGCCTCTATCCGCCTGAAAAAGCCGCTCAACCTACCGGCTGCCCAGTCTGAATTCGAGTATATGCAAGACTTGAAAAAGGCCTCGCTGAAGAATCGCGTGATGCGCAGCTACATTGGCATGGGCTATTCAGGCACGATTATCCCGCCCGTTATCTTGCGCAACCTGTTCAGCAACCCGGGTTGGTACACCCAGTACACGCCTTATCAGGCTGAAATCGCGCAAGGACGTTTGGAAAGCCTGCTCAATTTTCAGACCATGGTGTGCGATCTCACGGGTTTGCCCATCGCCAACGCCAGTTTGTTGGACGAAGGCACCGCTGCTGCCGAAGCGATGAACATGTTTTACCACGAGAAAAACAAAAGGGCAAAAGAAGGCGAAGAAGCTAAGGAGTTTTTTGTCTCTGAAACGGTATTGCCGCAGACCATTGATATCCTGAAAACCCGCGCCCTTCCACACGGCATTGAGTTGAAAATCGGAAACTGGAAATCGTTTGAGTTTTCTGAAAATACTTTTGGTGTAATGCTCCAATACCCTGACAGTCAAGGGAATGTATTGGATTATCGCGCGTTTGTTGAAAAGGCCAAGGCAAATGGCGCTTTTGTATGCGTTGGCACTGACCTGCTTGCACTGGCCTTATTGACGCCTCCCGGAGAATGGGGCGCCGATGTGGCAGTAGGCAATTCCCAGCGTTTTGGCGTGCCATTGGGATACGGCGGGCCACACGCTGCCTTCTTCGCTTGCGCCGAAGATTTCAAACGCCAGATTCCAGGCCGCATCATCGGTGTTTCGGTTGACAAACACGGAAACCGTGCCCTGCGCATGGCCCTTCAAACCCGCGAACAGCACATTCGCCGCGAAAAAGCAACCTCCAATATCTGCACCGCACAGGCTCTGCTTGCCAATATGGCGGCGATGTATGCTGTGTATCACGGCCCCGATGGTATCCGGGGCATTGCACAACGCGCCAACGACATGGCTGCTGCGCTTTCCAGTGCGCTCAGTGGGGCAGGTTTCAAACAAACCAATGCCCATTTTTTTGACACGCTCCGCTTTGAGTTTGCCGAGGCCAAATTGGCTGACATCAAGTCAAAAGCCGAAGCAGCAGGCATCAATTTTTTCTACGAAAAAAATGCACTCCAAATCGCCTTGGATGAAACCGTGACGGATCAAGATTTGAACGACATCCTGAAAGTCTTCGGTGTCAATAGTCAACTTTCAAAAGTCAAGAGTCAGCCTTCAGGTCTTTCGCGCTCCAGCCAGTACTTGACCCATCCGGTGTTCAATTCCTACCACACCGAGAGCGACATGATGCGCTACCTCAAGCGCCTCGAAAACCGCGATCTTTCGCTCGTTCATTCGATGATCTCGCTGGGCTCTTGTACCATGAAATTGAACGCTGCTGCCCAGATGATCCCCGTCAGCTGGGATAACTGGTCAAACATGCACCCTTTCATGCCAGTGGATCAGGCTCAGGGTTATGCACACATTATCAGCGAATTAGAAAAATATTTGTGCGAAATAACGGGCTTTTCAGCTTGTTCCTTGCAACCTAACAGCGGAGCACAAGGGGAATATGCGGGCCTCATGGCTATCCGGGCCTTTCACCAGACTAACGGCGGCGCACACCGTAATGTGTCACTTATTCCTTCCTCGGCACACGGTACCAATCCTGCTTCTGCAGTCATGGCGGGAATGGAAGTTGTAGTAGTGGCTTGCGACGAACGTGGCAACATTGACTTAGCCGATCTTCGCGCCAAAGCCGAACAACATTCCGCCAATCTTTCTTGCCTGATGGTTACCTACCCATCCACCCACGGCGTATTTGAAACCAGCATCAACGAGGCCTGCGATATCATCCACAAACACGGTGGTAAGGTGTATATGGACGGTGCGAATATGAACGCACAAGTTGGTCTCACCAGCCCAGCGACGATTGGCGCCGACGTTTGTCACCTCAATTTGCATAAGACCTTCTCTATTCCTCACGGCGGCGGCGGTCCTGGCATGGGGCCTATCTGCTGCAACGACAGCCTTGCGCCTTATTTGTCCAAGCACGTTTTTGCTGAAATCGGAGGCGCTCAAGGCACGACGGCCATTTCTGCCGCACCTTGGGGAAGCGCCAGCATTTTGCTCATTTCTTATGCCTACATCCGCATGTTGGGCCCAGACGGCGTGACAAATGCCACGAAATACGCCATTCTCAACGCGAACTACATCAAAGCCCGACTCCAAGGCGCGTACGAAATCCTGTACACGGGCGAAAATGGCCGTTGCGCCCACGAGATGATCGTGGATATGCGGCCTTTCAAATCTCTTGCGGGTGCGGAGGATATTGCCAAACGCTTGATGGACTATGGTTTCCATGCGCCCACACTGTCGTTCCCTGTAGCGGGTACGATTATGATCGAGCCAACCGAAAGCGAAAGCAAGGCCGAACTCGACCGTTTCTGCGACGCGCTCTTGGCAATCCGCGAAGAATTAGATGCCATCGCTGGCGGTGACTACGATCACGACGACAACCCTCTCCACAACGCACCGCACACCTGCGAGGAAGTCACGGGAGACGATTGGAGCCACCCTTATTCCCGGCAAAAAGCGGCGTATCCGCTGCCATATCTGCGTCACGGCTACAAGTTCTGGCCTACGGTGGGACGTATTGACCAGGCTTATGGAGATCGGAATTTGGTGTGTACTTGTCCGCCGATAGAAGCGTATGCAGAAGCGTAAACCAAAGTGTTTATAAGGGTTTATGGGGTTTATGATGGTTGATGCAATGGAAATCAACTATCATAAACCCCATAAACCCTT
>JACMMM010000598.1 GCA_014379065.1 Saprospiraceae bacterium | reverse complement strand
TTTTTGCCCATCCTTCAGACCTGGATGGTGAAGCGGGCGAGGATGCATTGAGGACGTGGAAGGGGACGTTGGACATTGGACAGGTTCCCTCATATCTTCAAATCCACGAATACTCAAATCAACGCTGTCGGCATTAACTTTGTAGCAAAATTATTCGAACCCATGAGCACAGCGGCGCGCATACAAAATGAAGTTACCATGTTGCCCAGCGACTTGCAAAACAAGGTACTGGCTTATGTAGAATGGCTAAAATATCGCGACTTAGTGCAAAAGGCGGCTAAAATGGCGACTGAATTGGGCGGTATCCAAACCTTTACTGAGGAGGACTCTTACCGCTTATTTGAGCAAAGCACGAGTAGTGATACGGAGGAAGAATTAACCGAAAAAGTCGCTGTGGTTGAACGTGTCAATGCGGCTTTGAATAGGATGAGACTTGGCGCAGAAAGCATTTCCAACGAAAACATGAAAACCCAGGCAAAGCAATGGAGAAAGTAGTAGCCTGGGACAACGAGGCGTCGGACGATCTCCACCCGTTGTATGCTTTTCTAAAGCACCCGAAATCAGAATTTTAGTGGTAAGGCACAGTTCTAGGCCGTTGAACCCGCCGCATATTTCATAGTGTGCCTTCAAATCACCAAATCCCCCAATTACCAATCACCAATTTTCTCTTCACCATGCAAGAAGTATTCATAATCTCCGCCGTTCGCACACCCATTGGCAGTTTTGGCGGAAATCTGGCGGGCGTATCCGCTACCCAACTCGGCGCAGCAGCCATTCGTGGCGCACTGGAGAAAGCTGGCGTTGCTGCCGATCAAGTAAATGAAGTGCTGATGGGCAATGTCGTGAGCGCCAACCTCGGTCAGGCCCCCGCCCGTCAGGCTGCGCGTTTTGCGGGCATCCCGGATTATGTTCCTTGTACCACCGTCAACAAAGTCTGCGCATCCGGCATGAAATGCATCACCCTTGGGGCGCAAAGCATCATGTTGGGTCTCAATGATATCGTAGTGGCGGGTGGCATGGAAAATATGTCGCAAATACCCTATTACCTGCCCAATGCCCGCTGGGGTTACAAATACGGCAACGGTGAACTGGTGGACGGCCTAGCCAAAGATGGCCTCACCGATGTCTACAACCAAAAAGCAATGGGCGTTTGCGCCGATGCGACCGCAGTAAAATACGCTATCAGCCGCGAGGCACAGGATGCTTTTGCCATTGACTCTTACAAACGCGCGGCAGCAGCTACCGAAGCAGGTTTTTTTAAAGATGAAATTATCCCGGTCAGCATTACCCAGAAAAAAGGCGATCCGATTCAAATCCTTGAAGACGAAGAGTTTAAGAAGGTAATGTTCGACAAAATCCCCGGCCTACGCCCCGCTTTCACCCCCGACGGCACCGTGACTGCTGCCAACGCCAGTACGATCAATGACGGTGCATCTGCCCTTATCCTCGCCAGCGAAGCAGCCGTAAAACGCTTGGGCCTCAAGCCCATCGCCAAAATCCGTGGTTTTGCCGATGCCGAACAGGAGCCGGAATGGTTTACCACCACACCGACCATCGCTGCGCCAAAAGCCTTGAAAATGGCGGGCTTAACGAAAAACGACATTGACTTTTTTGAGGTCAACGAAGCCTTTGCCGTTGTCACCATGGCTTTTGAACAAGTGATGGGCATCCGTCACGATCAGACGAATGTGTTTGGCGGTGCGGTATCGCTCGGTCACCCACTGGGAGCGTCAGGGGCACGTATTGTGACCACGTTGAACAATGTGTTGCACCAGAAAAATGGGAAATATGGCTTAGCGGCTATTTGCAATGGGGGAGGAGGGGCAACGGCGATAGTGATTGAGCGGTTGTAACACCCCTCAATACTTCACCATCCCCACCGTCAAATTACTCTCCGGCGTAACCAGCCGAACATAATAAGTGCCATTCGGCAAAAGGCTCAAATCCAGCGGCAAGGCTTGGGGGCCTGCGATGAGCCGTTCATCCTTAAGTAACGTTGCCACCAAGCGCCCGCTCGAATCAAACACCTCCGCCGTAGCGCGGGCTTCTTCGAACATCCAGAATTCAAATACGGCACGCCCCGACACCGCAGGATTCGGTACTACTTTCGGCGACTTGGGGTAATCGTTTGTGATGAACGCCTCCGTCAGGAAAATTGGGCTGCCCGTGAGTTTCAATTGCTTGGCATTCATCAGGTAATGCGCACCGGACTGGCTGTAATGCCAAGGTTTGGCATCCATGTATTTGAGCGTGAATTCAGGCGGGAAGACGTACTCGGCCTCGGCTGTTTCGTCGCGGTCCTGGTCGGTCGCTGCCCAGAGGACGTAAACATGCTGGCCCAGGTCGTTGCGGAATGCCGCACCGCGCACGTTGGAGGGCAATTTCAAATCCTCTGTTCTTGAAGGATCATATCGGGCATTTTTAAGCAGTTCAGAAGTGGTTTTCATGGCCCAGGCAATGGCGTTGGGTTGGGCTTTGCCGGACGGAACATTGTCGAGGTTTTTGAACAAACCCATGTAAGAGAACTCGTTATCAGCCTTGCTTTCGGGCTTTTCGTCAGCGATCGAGTAGACGTACATTTGGGTCATGTCATTCGCTTGCGCTGTCACAAGGGTTTTGATTAAAAAATTAACCTGTGCCGCTTCGGAGCCGATGTAGTCGCCAAACGTGCGCCGGGGAATGTTGAACTCGGAGCATACCCAGCGTTTTTCTGGATAAACCTTGTTGTTGTAACCATATTTATTGAGCACGGCTTTGAACTTGTTTTTTTGTGTCCATACGCCATCCACCGCCGCGTCAGAATGCCGGAAATTGCGGAAACCACCCA
>JACMMM010000597.1 GCA_014379065.1 Saprospiraceae bacterium | reverse complement strand
TGCCTTTGAGCACCTGTCCCTTTTTTTTGAAATCAAGTTTGATATTAAGCGGGAGTTTTTTGAGCGTTTCATTGCGGGCGCGGAAGTAAGAGCTGTTGCCCTTATAACGCACACCTACACTGTCAAAACGCTGCCCATTTAGCCAAGCCGTAGCGTTAAGCCGCGCATCCGGATTGAACTTTTTTAAAGAATCAAGTTTAGTGTCCCAGTTTTTTTGAGGGAATTCTATACGCACTTCTTGTACGCTACTGCCATAAAAATCTTGGGCATAAGCCCCTGAATACCAAAAAATGAAGAAGGCGAAAAGGAGGGTGTTTCTCATATTTTCAAAAACGATGAGGCTGCCTCAAAAGTGTGAGACAGCCTCCTGTTGAGTTCAATTATTTGTTCAGATCGCTCAATTTGACCTTAAAGGGCTGCTTGGGATAGTTACTGGGTAAAAACCCAACCGCGCCTACATTCTCCGCTAAAATGTAATAATCCAGCACGGCATCCTGACTTTTTGCCTCAACCTGTGCGACAAAAGATTTTGCGCCCCCAGCGAGCCCTGCCGTGTTGTTTTCTTCAGACATGACCACCATGGTATAGGCATCATGGTCTGCAAAGCGATAGTAGAGGTACATCCTCAAGGGGTATTTGTCGGCTCGGGCACTCACGACAAAAGCATTGAGTTTTTGGTTCTCAAATTTGGCACGACCCTTCACCGTCATTTCAGACACCATCGGAGGCAATTTTGTCAGCTCCGGATGGACTTTCAAAAATTTTGAACGCTTGCCCATGAGCTCTGTGAGGCCGGGGATCTTGCTCCTTTTGCCCACTGTCTCGTTAAGGCTGCGCTGGAAATCGTCATAGCTATAAGTCTTGTTTTTATCGTCGTTGAAAGGCACCACGATCATGCCACGCAGTTCTTGGGCGCGTTTTAAGTATGCACCGTTTAAGAAGTTTTCCTCATTGATCTGGCGTATATGCGCAAGGTAAATCTTCCTATTAAGCGGCTCTTTCAACAATTGGCTGACAAGTGGTTTGTATAAGTTGTCAGCATGGAGCAAGGGATCAAGGTTTTGCAGATCGCGCAGATCGAGGTCGCTGCCACTTCCCGTGTTCTTGTAACTGCCAAATGAAAGGTTCAAATCCCAGTGTATGGGCTGAAAACGGTTGTTTCCATCGCGGTACAGGTAATAGTTCACGCTGTAATTGCCCGAATAACTGCTCAGGTTAACCATCACATTGTTGAGCGCTAGCAACCACAATGCCCGGTCTACGTCGAGTACTTGGCCCACGTTGGCAGGTTCTTGTGCCAGTTTTCGGGTCAGTTCCTGCAACTCCGTCCAGCCTCCGCGCGAGTCCAGTTCAAAATTGCCCTTGTAGCAATCAAGGTTGTCTTCGTATTCCAAAGAGCCAAAGATGTTTTGCTTGCAGGTAGCAGGCAAGTTTTCGGGCTTATTGTCCACGCCAGCCTTGAAAGCCGCCCCGCGAGCATCGCCATAGTTGGTTTCAAAGAATTGCTTGTCAATGCTTTCCACGTTTACGAATACGCCAATGTACTCTTCATTGACGTAAAGTTTGGTGTACGCTGCCTGTGAAGCGGGCATATACTTTGAGGCTATTTCGTGAAAAAGCATCTCGCGTGCCATGCTTGGATCGCGCACTGCCGCTGAAAGCTTGATGGAGGTGTAGCCTTGGTGATTCTGGGTTGGAATGGTGCTGTTCAGTTTGATGCTAAAAGGGTTGCGCTTAAGGCCCTTGGCGTATGATTTGTCGCCACGAAATCGAACGGCAGCCCCGTCATAGCGAACTCCGTCAACTACGACAGCAGCGGGCATTGCCTCCGTACCATAGATGCGCAAGGAATCCAGCACACTGACCCAATCGGATGTTGGCAGCGTAAGGCGGACTTCACCGACGGTCTTTTTGTCGAAAAGTGGACGTGCAACAGGGCTGTTCACCGAAAGTTGGGCGAATGAAGCACTTGGAAAAAGCCCCGCTGTAACCCACACTACCGCTAAAACTATGGTGCGTGAAAAAACAGGGATGTTTGAAAAGGTTATGCCGGGTAAACGGAAGTTGAAAAGTAATTTTTGCATGCTCGGACTTTGAAATATAATTTGCTTGTCAGAAAAACGGCGCAATGATACGGAGTTGACCGTCTATGCTCCTGCTTTGATGGGTAAAAATGTGTTTAAGACTCGACAATCAGGTAAAACGCGATCTAATTTGCGATATTGAACACCTGCAAAGAGAATTACAACAAAAGATAAAATTTGAAAAGCAATTTTGCTGGTCGAACTACCTTTGCGCTTTCTGAGACGTCGGACATTGGATTTTGGACATTGGACACCAGACTTCCTCAGTTCCAACGTCCAATGTCCAATGTCCAAAATCCAACGTCCAACCATCTTACAACATGAATTTCGATCTGATTGTTATCGGCAGCGGCCCCGGCGGTTATGTTGCTGCCATCCGCGCCTCGCAACTGGGCATGAACGTCGCCATCATTGAGCGCGAAAGCCTCGGCGGCATCTGCCTCAATTGGGGCTGCATCCCAACCAAAGCATTGCTCAAAAGCGCCCAGGTATTTGATTATCTGAACCATGCAGAAGATTACGGCATTAAAATAGGTAAGCCACTCGCCGATTTCGACGCAATGATCAAGCGCAGTCGCGGCGTGGCCGAAGGCATGAGCAAGGGTGTGCAATTTCTGATGAAAAAGAACAAAATCAATGTCATCATGGGCAGCGCCAAACTGGTAAAAGGCCCAAAAGTAGCCGTGACAGATGCCGAAGGAAAAGTGACCGAATACACCGCCAAAGGAATCATCATAGCCACTGGAGGACGTGCGAAGGAATTGCCCAATCTCAAAATTGATGGCAAAAAAATCATTGAGTACCGCAAAGCCATGAGCCTCGAAAGCCAGCCCAAACGTATGGTCGTAGTGGGCGCAGGCGCTATCGGCGTTGAGTTTGGCTATTTCTACCACAGCATTGGTTCAGAGGTGAGTATCGTAGAATTCATGGAACAGGGCTTAGTGCCACGCGAAGACGCCGATATTTCAAAAGAATTGGGGAAAATTTATTCGAAAAAAGGCTTTAAAATATACGGCGGATGGGCCGTTGAAAGCGTGGACACGGGCGGCAAAGAGATCAAAGTGAACATGAAAAACCGCAAAGACAATAAGACCGAGACCATACTTTGCGACGTGGTACTCAGTGCTGCAGGGGTCACCCCGAATATAGAAAATATTGGTTTAGAAGACCTTGGCATCGTTACAGAGCGGGGTTACATCAAAGTGGACGAGTATTGCCAAACCAACGTTCCTGGCATCTACGCGATCGGCGACGTGTTGGCAACCCAGGCATTGGCACACGTGGCGAGCGCAGAGGGCATTACCTGCGTAGAAAAAATAGCGGGCCATCACCCTGAGCCGATTGACTACAACAACATTCCAGGCTGTACCTATTGCTCGCCCGAGATCGCCTCGGTGGGCTATACAGAGCTGGCGGCTAAAGAGGCGGGCTACGAACTCTTGGTGGGGAAATTCCCTTTCAGCGCAAGTGGTAAAGCCAAGGCCTCGGGCCATTCAGAGGGTTTTGTAAAACTAGTATTTGACAAAAAATACGGCGAATTGCTCGGCGCCCACATGATCGGCGCCAACGTGACGGAAATGATCGCTGAAATTGTCGTTGCGCGTAAATTGGAGACTACTGGCCACGAGATTATCAAGTCCATCCACCCCCACCCCACTATGAGCGAAGCGATCATGGAGGCGGCGGCAGCGGCTTACGGGGAGGTGATACATTTGTAAAACATGCCACACATCCCCGTCTCTCCCCACCTACCCGGCATCACTGGCCTGCTCGAATACCGCCAAGACACTGCGGAACCGATTCGCGCCCTCACGCAACTCATTTTGCGTGGGCCGGGAACCCTCACCTTTGCGGAGCGCGAGATGATTGCCACAGTGGTCTCGCAGGCCAACGAATGTCAATTTTGCACCGCCGCGCACGCAGCAGTAACCGACGTGCTGCTTGGCGAAAGCGAAACCTGCGAACTCATCCGGGCCGATGTTGAGTCTGCACCAATTTCTGAAAAGATGAAATCGCTGCTCCAGATTGCCAAACAAACGCAACGCGGCGGACAATACGTCACCGAAAGCGCCATTTCTCGCGCCAAAAATGCCGGAGCCACCGACCTCGAAATTCATGATACGGTGTTGATTGCTGCATTGTTTTGCCTTTACAACAAATATGTGGACGGCCTTGGCACTGCCCTGCCCGATGATCCAGTCTATTTCCAGCATTTGGGCGAGCGCATCGCGGTGAGCTATGGACGTCGGCCAGAAGGATACGAAAAGCCTTTGGTGTGAGCGTTTAGGGTTTAGGGTTTAGGGGGTCACGTCTAATCGCAAATCCAAAATCGCAATCATCCCAGTAATGTTCGATAATCATCCCAACGGGCATCCTCGTTTTTCATTTCCAAGAGATCGAATAGTTGCCCTTCGTATAATGCCTCCAGTTCAAGTGCGGTGCGGGCCATGCGGAGTTCAATTTGACCCTTTTTGATTTGCGCCAAACGCCAGGCGTATGTTTTTTCCATCTTATCAAAAATAGCGGTGCAGGCTGTTACATGGTCGTCTCCTCCTCGCCCGGCCACTACAGCTTCTCGAAAAGCGGTGGCGTTGCGGGCGACCATCTTGCCTTCATCTAAAATAAAATAAGCCGTGTGCGGCCATTGTTCTGGTGGCGGAAGTAGGTGGGCATACAACACCAACTGAAGGTCTTCTCCGTTCTGAATCAATTCTTTGCGTCTTTTTACGCCGCTCCATTTAAGGTCAATGATGGCTTGCTCGTCGCCTCGACGAAGCACCAGGTCGGCTTTGCCCCGCACGGGTATTCCGCCAAAATTGCCCTCCAGTGCCATCTCAGTGTTTTCGACTTCCCAACCATTGTTTCGCAGCAATGAGACCAGGCTCCATGCAGCATTTTTTACTTTATTGAGAAAGGCCATCCGCTCTGGTTCACGACCATAGAGAAAAAGGGTTGCTCCTTCTCGGGGGAACAAGGTGCTAGCTTCGTTTTCGACCCATTCAATCAGGGCGCGACGATCAAGGCCAGCGATATTTTCTTTCAAAAGTTTTTCAAAAAAACGGTGTGCGAGGCTGCCCAACAAAGTATTGTCACCCGTTACGCTGAGCAGACTGGAGCGATAGAGCCGCAGTTTTTGCCGGAAAAACCAGCGGTGCGGGTAATAAAAGAGGCTGTCAAGGTTGGTGGGGGTTTCATATTCACTTTTGGCGAGTAAAGCTGGGTTGGAAAGTTGAATCTGCGGTCTCGAACGGGCGGCGGTGCGGGTGGAAATACTTTCTT
>JACMMM010000596.1 GCA_014379065.1 Saprospiraceae bacterium | reverse complement strand
AGAGATCGTTGGGCCATTTGATAGAATGACCTAATGACGAATGACCAAATGACGAATGACCTAATGACCCAATGACATCGTTCAGCCCCAACGCCACCGCCATGCTCAAGTAAAACTGTGCCTGCGCTTCAAGCCAAGTGGGGTAGAAAATGATACTAAGGAGCAGGTTCTCGCCCGGCGAACTATGCCATTGACTGCCAAGTTGCCCGCGCCCGGCTGTCTGATTGGCAGCCCTGACCACCGTTCCTTCTGGCGGCTTGGTTTTTGCAGTCCACCCCCCAACACCCTGAAGGGGGGGATGGGAGCGCGCTTGGGCAACTAATTGAGCCGCCCAATCGTTCGTAGAGGGCAGTTCGTCGAAACGGTGGTAAACCTTTCCTACAAAGAGGGTGTTTGACATGGAGTTTCAAAATGGAAAGGGCAAATAACGGCCTTTTACGCTACCTTTGATCTCGAATTTTTGGGATGCTGGACGTTGGACATTAGACTTTGGACATTGGACGTTGAATCTTCAACCTTGTTTTTCCAAAGTCCAACATCCAAAGTCCAACATCCATCGTCCTCAGTCTTAAATCAAAATTATATCTACAATTTGGTCAGCATTTCAAATCAGCGGACAAAACAACCGCAACTCGAACAACTCAACCACGCCATCGTCGAGGGCATCCGTGACAAAAAAGGCAAAAGGATCGTGCAACTTGATCTTCGGAAACTCGGCGACGCTCCGGCAGATTTTTTCATTATCTGCGAAGGCGATTCCAACACCCACGTCAAGGCCATTACCGACAGCATCCACAAAAAAGTAAAGGAAGAGCTTGAAACAGCGCCCTCGCACACCGAAGGCTCGAGCAACTCCAAATGGGTTTTGATGGACTATTTCAATACGGTGGTACACGTATTTCACCCTGAAACGCGCGATTTTTACGAACTCGAACACCTTTGGAGCGACGCGAAAGTGACGGAGTTTGGAGAAGTTTAAATCCTGCAAATCCTGTTGATCCTGTCAAAAAACAATTTATAAGACAGCCTCAATCTACTAGATGTCGCTTCAAACAATCATAACGCGAAAGGAATTTCGCGCCACTCAATCATGGAAGACAAAAAGAAAAAAGACGAATCGCCCGAGCAACGCCGCCCTGACGAAAACGGTGAAGGTGGCGGTATGCCGCGCTTCAATTTTATGTGGGTTTTTATCCTCATCGGATTGGGGCTTTTGGCCTTGCAGTTCACCAAGTTTTCGGGGAAACCCGAGAATGCGAGCTGGGCAGATATTGATAAATGGGCCAAAAAAGGTCACATTGACCGCTTCATTGTGGTAAATCCTAAAGAGGCTTATGTCTACGTAAAAAAGGACTCGCTCACTGCCCCCGAACACGCCACGACGGTAAAAGTGCCTAAAAAGTCACTGTTCAACACCGACCAGCCTCACTATGTGATGAGCATCGGTAGTGTAGAAATAGCATCGTCCAAGATAGACAAGATCAACGAGCAGATCATCAAGGAGAAAAAGCAACAGCCCATTGAACTCAAGATCGAAGACCGCATCAACTGGTCTGCCGTAATGGTCAATTTCGGTCTGCCGATATTGATCTTTATCGGTCTCTGGATTTTTATCCTTCGACGCATGGGCGGTGGCCCAGGCGGTCCGGGCGGACAGATCTTCAACATCGGAAAATCAAAGGCCACGCTGTTTGACAGCAACTCCAAAGTGAACATCACCTTCGCGGACGTGGCAGGTCTTGATGAAGCCAAAGAAGAGGTGATGGAGGTGGTTGATTTTCTAAAAAATCCCAAAAAATATACGGTTTTGGGCGGCAAAATACCCAAAGGGGTCTTGCTGGTCGGGCCGCCCGGCACTGGGAAAACCCTGCTGGCAAAAGCCGTAGCGGGCGAAGCAAACGCGCCATTTTTCTCCATTTCAGGTTCTGATTTTGTGGAAATGTTCGTTGGCGTTGGCGCGAGCCGCGTACGCGATCTTTTCCGCCAAGCCCGCGAAAAAGCGCCTTGCATCATTTTTATAGACGAAATAGATGCCATTGGACGTGCCCGTGGCCGAGGGGCCATACAAGGTGGCAACGACGAACGCGAGAACACCCTCAACCAACTTCTCGTGGAAATGGACGGTTTCCCGACCGACAAGGGTGTGATTCTCATGGCCGCTACCAACCGTCCCGACATCCTCGACCACGCCCTCATGCGCCCGGGACGTTTCGACCGCCAAATTGGCATTGGACGACCTGACTTGAAAGGTCGTGCTCAGATTTTTGAGGTACACATGAAAAACATCAAGGTGTCGCCCGAAGTCAAGGCGCTTACGCTTTCGGAAATGACGCCCGGTTTTGTGGGTGCCGACATCGCCAACGTGTGCAACGAGGCCGCGCTTATCGCCGCCCGCCGTGAAAAAACAGCGGTGGACCTGGATGATTTCAACTACGCGCTGGACAAGGTCATCGGTGGCCTGGAGAAAAAGAACAAGATCATTAGCCCCGAAGAAAAGCGGATTATTGCCTATCACGAGGCGGGCCACGCGATTTGTGGCTGGTTTTTGGAGTTCGCCCACCCCTTGGTGAAAGTGACCATTGTGCCACGCGGACTTGCTGCGCTGGGCTACGCGCAGTATCTTCCCAAAGAACAGTACATCACCCGAAAGGAGAAATTGCTCGATGATATTTGCATGACCCTTGGTGGCCGCGCCGCTGAATCCGTGGTCTTTGACCAAATAAGCACGGGTGCTCAAAGCGACCTGGATCATATCACGCGCCTTTCTTACGACATGATCGTAAACCACGGTTTCAGCGATAAGGTCGGCAACGTGTCGTACTATTCTATGCTCAACGATAGTTTCAACCGCCCCTTCTCGGAGCAAACGGCTTATCTTATAGATCAGGAAGTGAAGATTATGATCGAGGATCAGTACAAACGCGCCAAGGCCTTGTTGAAAGACAAGCGCAAGCAACTCGATGCACTGGCCAAAGCTCTCCTTGAAAAAGAGGTGCTCCACCGCGCCGATTTGGAAGCGATCATCGGCAAACGCCCGTTTATGGATCCCACACCGGGCGAGAGCGCCCATGTGCCGGAAGTAGGGCCAATGCCCGATAGCGACGATTGAGGTAATCGGGGGTTTTTAAAAAAGAAAATAAACCGCAAAACTGCAGAAACGGAGAACCGCAAAATTTAAAACCGTGCATAATGATTTGAAAAGGGTAAAAATTTACCTATTTCGAGATCAAGTGCGTCACGGTTTTAAATTTTGCGGTTCTCCGT
>JACMMM010000595.1 GCA_014379065.1 Saprospiraceae bacterium | reverse complement strand
TCACTCCTTCACCACCTTCCATACCCCAACACGCGTTTTTGATCGGATTTGCAAGGCATAAAACCCTGCGGGCAAATGGTTTTGCTCAAAAAGAATGTTCTCCCCAGCGTTTAGTATCCGAGAAGCAGACCACACGATTTTCCCCGAAACATCAGTAAGCGAAATACTAGCCGCGCCGTCGGTCGCATCTGTCAGGTACACAGACAATCGTTGTTCAAATGGATTTGGCGACACGAGGGCTTGCAATGCCATGTTCGGTTCGTGGGTAGCAACTGAGAAACAATTCGCTTCCAAAATAATAGGGCTGAAAAAATCGGCGACTTTTTGCGCCCTTTCTAGTGGGTTGTGCGGATAGTGATAGCTGCCATTGTTCCCATATCGCGCACATTCAAACAAAGCCAGCGCCGGATTAAATGGATCACAAGCTAGAAAATCAGTCGTAAAAGGCGGTGGGTTAGGCATAGAAAGCAACGCCGATGCAATAGACCCGTTGCCAAAAGTGTGCATGAAATTGGTGTGCCAAGGCGTATAACCGAGATTGCAGTAAGTGGACAAGTTAACCATGGGCTGCTCATAACCAAAGGGCACAACCCCGTCGCAGGTCTGGTGGTAGAGGTAGAGTGCGGGCGTGTCTGGCCCTTGCAGCCAATTTTTGGGAAGTGCTTCATAAGGTACTCCGCCAAAGAAACTGGCTACGCCGATTACATCACTGTTGTAGCCATTGAGGTTCAAGTTGCCGTCCAAAGGCCCCAAATCAGGGCGTTGCAAAGCCGCGCCCGTTGGCTGGATGATTTGGGTGACGCAGTTTTGGTCATAGCAGTTCGTCACGTTGGCCGCAGGCTTAGGTGCATCCGCGAGCGCGAAACAGGAAATCGGTTTTTCTTCTGGGCGGTCGAGCAGGCCCACGGCCAAAGCGAGAAAGGCCCCAGCACTTTCGCCACCCACCATCACTTTTTGGTTACAGGTAGAATCCTGGATCGCCCGGGCTTTGAGCCATCGGATGGCGCCCTTCACATCCTGTTGACCTCGATAGATGGCGCGTATAAGCTCCAGGGAATCAGCGGCATAGAGGCAATTGGGCGGGTAATCCGTGGCAGACGGGCCGGGGTTAGCAACGAAAGCTGCCTTATGCCATCCCTTTCGATAATTGACAGAAGCCACTGCGTAGCCGCGCTGCGCGAGTTCCTGAGCAAGCCATGCTTCGCCTTCTTTGCAGCCGCTGAGCCAAGAGCCCCCGTGCACGAGCACCATGAGCGGTCGGTTGGGATTGTTGTCGCCGATGGGCTTGTACAGGTCGAGCGTGAGCGAAGTGGGGATGCCTGCGTAGTTCATGGCGATGCCATATTCGAGGTCTTTTTCGACGCGCCAGCCGTATTGTTTGGTGGTGTAGGGCGCTTGGGCAGAGACGATGGATGTACCGAGAATCAGGGCCAGGATGCTGAGTGTTTTTTGCATAGTTGGATAGCGATTGCTTGGATCAGTTTTGCAGGCTATGAGGCGGATTTTTTTGGCAAAGATACCTTTCCCGGGCAGCGACCCCTTTGCAATTGAAAACAGTGCTTTTTCAAAATCTTGGCGCTCCTGATTTTCCGGGGCGGACTTATCAACCTTTTTATCCACAGGCTTTTTAGCATCGGTTTTAATTTTTGCCACCTTGTTTTTCCTTCAAAATGAAGGGGTTAGAATGCCCGCCTATACCTTGGCGATGGATGGAAGTTTTTTGTTGCAAAATTATCCACATCGAGTTATCCACATTGTTGGGAAATCCACACACAAAAGTTTGTGACTGAAAACCAATAGATTGCGAAAGTTATAAACATTGTGTGGAAAACAATCTTTGACAAAACCTAGAAACGCCCTACTTTCGCTTTCGCTTTACAGCAGTTTTTTTTACTCCGCCTTTCCTCTGTAGCGTCCCTTCACTCATGTCGAGATTTTCCAAACGGCCTCCAAGTCGTTCGGGGAATTGTCTTGACTCAAAAAACGGGCTTTTCGGCCTTTCTTTTTGAGCGGGGGCTCTGTCGCACTAAAATTATTATTCAACATAGCAGTCAAATTAATTCGCAGCAATTGCATTAACCGATGGTACAAACAATCAACAAACACGAACCGATCCTTGCCGAAAATCCTGACCGTTTCGTCCTTTTTCCCATCAAATATGGCACCATCTGGGAGTGGTACAAAAAATCTGTGGCCTCTTTCTGGACTGCTGAGGAGGTAGACCTCACTCAGGACATCAACGATTGGGAAAACAAGCTCACCGACAACGATCGCAAATTCATCAAGCATGTATTGGCTTTCTTCGCTGCCAGCGACGGCATCGTGAACGAGAACCTCGTGATCAACTTTATGCGCGAGGTGCAAATTCCAGAAGCCCGCTGTTTTTACGGCTTCCAAGTGGCCATCGAGAACATTCACGCTGAAATGTATTCGCTGCTCATTGACACCTATATTAAAGACCCAAAGGAAAAAGACTTCCTTTTCAACGCGCTTCAAAACCTCGAATGCGTGTCGAAAAAAGGCCAGTGGGCCCTGCGCTGGATTGACAATGCGCCTTCTTTCGCACACCGGCTCATCGCCTTCGCTGCTGTGGAAGGCATTTTCTTCAGTGGTTCTTTCTGTTCCATTTATTGGCTTAAAAAACGCGGCCTAATGCCCGGCCTCACCTTTTCCAACGAGCTCATCAGCCGCGACGAGGGCATGCACTGCGATTTTGCCTGCCTGCTCTACTCGATGCTGGAAAACAAGCTCGACCCCGCTGAGGTCAAAGCGATCATCACCGAAGCGGTAGAATATGAGAAGGAATTTGTGACCGACGCGCTGCCCGTTTCACTCATCGGCATGAACGCCGAAATGATGGGCCAGTACATTGAGTTTGTGGCCGACCGCCTGCTCATGTCGCTCGGCTGCGAGAAGGCTTATGGCACGGCCAATCCTTTTTCTTGGATGGACATGATCTCGATCCAGGGCAAAACCAATTTCTTCGAGAAGCGCGTAGGCGACTACGCCAAAGCAGGCGTGATGACCAAGCGGGAGGAGCAGGTGTTTAGCACCGAGGCGGATTTCTAAACCATTGATTTTCAACCTTAAAAATTTTTTATAATTATGGGCAAATTTGTCATTACCCAACGCAAAGACGGTGAGTTCCAATTCAATCTGAAAGCCAGTAATGGCCAGACAGTCCTTACCAGCCAAGGCTACGCCGCCAAAGCCTCCTGCCTAAATGGTATTGAATCGGTACGCACCAATTCCGCCGACGACGCTCGCTTTGAGTGTCAAAGCTCTGCCAACGACAAATTCTACTTCACACTGAAATCCAGCAATGGACAGGTGGTCGGCAATAGCCAGATGTATGAAAGCGTAGTCAGCCGTGACAACGGCATTGAATCGGTAAAAAACAATGCACCCGATGCGACCGTAGAAGACGAGACCGCAGCATAAGGAGGCGTGGGTTTCTCAAACCATTCCAATATGAAACACTTAGTTCTTTGTCATACTGCATTATTATTTCTTGTAGGTTGTCTGCCAGGCGATTCCAAGCAGCCAAGCGCGGCATCGGAAAGCAACCTACTGGGCACTTGGGAACTTGCTGATATTTCCAATCTACAGTTTGAGAATACCGCTGCCAAAAGTGCCTTGAACGACCAGCAGGATGTACTGAAAGGCCAAATCCTCAAAAACGGTTTGGTACGCTCCTTTTTTTCAGATGGCAGCTACACCGAATTGACTGGGGAGAGCCTTAACACGGGCGATAAAAGTGGCGGCAAGGATTTGTCCGAGGCGGCTTCCAATGGTACAAAAAACAATAAATACAATTACGGCCAGTGGAAAGCGATTGACAACAACACCAAATTGGCACTTATCCCTCAGGACGGAAGCGGCAAGGAAACACAAGCAATCCGTACGCTAGACCAGAAATTTATGGTAGTCCACGTCGCAAATGACCAGTTTTCTTGTGATCTGAAATTTCGCCGCACGGGCAAGCCGCTTGGCAATATTGAAGCGGATCCGTTTCACATGGCCAACAATCAATGGCGCGTGACACCCAAACAAGCGGAAACCGACGAACAACTGCGTGCCAGATTGCGAAACCATATCCAGCACTATATCGCTTTGTTGGAAGCTTCGTTGGAACGCGAACAGAACGTTGTCTCACCTAAATACTCCCCCTCTATCATCCAGATTTACAACGGCGGCATTGGCATCCGGGAAAAAGAAGCTTGGGACGAGGCTTTTATGCATTGCTTTTACAATCAGCAAGACGCTCAAAAAGGGGTTGATCTGTACACCAAAGTCCTTGACAAGGGCCTATCCCTTGGCGCAGGCACCGGCGATTGGGTAAAAGACGACGCGAACCTGTTGCGAATGATCCTGACAGAGTTGCAGTGAAAACACCCGTTCCGCAGAAACTTAAAGGCTTAAACAATTATACCATGCGCATCACAAATACCTTGTTTTGTCTGCTCTTTACAGGCTTGTTGTCTGGTCAATCCACAATTTCAGGCAGCATTCAAAGTGGTGGCCTTACCCGGGATTACCTGCTCTACATTCCAGCGGCATACACTGGAAATACGGCGGTGCCCCTGGTTTTTAACCTGCACGGCTACACTTCCAACAATACGGAGCAGTTGTTTTACGCGGATTTCCGCCCTATTGCAGACACGGCTAATTTCCTGATCGTGCTGCCCAACGGCACTTTGGATGCCCAAGGCAACCGCTTCTGGAACACCTTCCTCGGCAATTCCAACGTGGACGATGTGGGCTGCATGCGCGATTTGCTCAATACGCTACAGGCGAATTACAATATTGACGCAAACCGGGTGTACAGCACGGGCATGAGCAATGGCGGTTTTATGAGTTATTCGCTGGCCTGCCAACTGAACGACCGTATCGCAGCCATTGCCTCCGTGACGGGCAGCATGATTCAATCCAAACTCAATGCATGCAACCCTGCACGACCTGTGCCCGTAATGGAAATCCACGGTACTGCTGACAATACCGTGCCATACAATGGGTCGCCGCTCTCCACGTTTGTCGCCATCCCTACGCTGGTGGCCAAATGGGTGGATTTCAATAACTGCAACCCCACCCCAAGTATCACCCAAGTGCCGAACACGAACACAAGCGATGGCTGTACAGCGGAGCGACAACTCTTCACAGGCGGCGACCATGGGAGCACAGTAGAACACTACAAAGTCATCAGCGGCGGGCACACCTGGCCAGGTGCCGCTTTCAGTATCGGCGTGACGAACCAGGATTTCAGTGCCTGTAAAGAAATCTGGAGGTTTTTCCGGCAATATCGGCTGGATCAACTTTCGGCAACGAATACACCAGAAGCCATTGAATCCCATTGGACGGTGTTCCCAAACCCGGCGCAGGATTATTTGGTGCTGCAATCCAAGGATCAGCGTCCGGTGCAAGGGGTTCAAGTTTTTGACGCGCTGGGAAGATTGCAACAAACGATTTCGCCGAGCGCAGGCGGGCAGATTAAGATGGAGATGGCGACTTGGGCAGTGGGGGTGTATTGGGTGGTGATTGAGCAGGAGTGGAGCGTGGCGCGGGTGAAGGTGGTTAAAGCGGGGAGATGATGAAACGTGCAATCAAACTTTTGCACTACTCACCTAGCCAAGCAGTTGTGTCATTCTGAGCGTAGCGAAGAACCCGATGATAAAAGCAAAACACCAAGCACTGCGGGAAGGTGGCGAAGGCAGGAAGGTAATCAATCGTCAATTCCTCAACATGCTCTAACGTCAGAACCATGAATAACGTTTTGAAAAATATGAATCTAATCCTTAAAATCGCGCTTTTTGCGATTTGTGCTGCGCCGTTGTTTGCCACAGCACAAGAAGAAATCGAAACGCCACGAGTAGAACGTGTGATGCCAAAAATCAGCTTGCTCAGCCCAGCCTTGGGCTGCGAGTTCGGTTTGGCAAAGGAGATTACGGTCTATGCCCAAGCCTCACTCGGCTTTGGTCTTTACTTCAATGCTTCTACCAACAATGGTAGCGGCAGCTATTCGGTAGTGTACCCAAAGACCGAAATGGAAATCAGGAAATACTATTCTTTGAAAAGTCGGCAAAGGCGCGGCAAAAACTGGCGCGGCAACTCCGGGATGTTTTTTGGAGCGAGCGCGAGCTACAACTTCGACGCCTTTTCAGAGCGTGCAGAAGGGAATGTGATCATAACAAAACCTTACCAGCCAAGTTTTTCTGTCGGCCCAATTTGGGGCATTCAGTTGACCGGTGTGAACAATGGCAACATCAATTTTTCCTTTTCGATTGGCCCAGCGTTGGTTTTTCTCCGCGATGGAGATGTCAATTTGAACATCTTCGGTGCGGGAAGTTTCAACTTGGGATTTGTGCTGGGGAACTACAAATCAAAGGATTCCAAGCGAAACTGAGGAAAGCAAAATAACATTAACAACGAAACTAACATCATGATGGAAGAACAAGACGACAGCACCATCTACAAAGTAGTCGTAAACCACGAAGAACAATACAGCATCTGGCCCGCCCACCGGGAAAACGCGCTCGGTTGGAACGATGCCGGCAAAGAAGGAAACAAGGAAGAATGCCTCGAATACATCAAAGAAGTGTGGACGGATATGAGGCTGCTAAGCTTGCGGAAGAAGATGGAGGAGATGGGGGGAGGCGATGTAAATGACGCATTGGGGGGATAGCACGAGGACAAAAAAGCCCCGCAACTTGCGCTGCGAGGCTGGGAAGAAGAGCCAGAAGGATTCGAACCTCCTGCCTCGGTGAGAGGCTTCAGTCCACGACCGATACGACCATCGTCTTGACTCTAAGTTTAGCCCCAGCAATCTACGCCCGAAGGCTATCCGATTTACGGTTTCCCAAACATCATTTGGGTATTCGACTACTGGTGGCTTGAGGTACAAAGATAACTAAACTTCTTGTTGTTGGCGGAGGCGCAACAACCACGGAAAAATAGAAACGCCAAACCATGAAAAAAGAAATCATCCAAAAACTCCACACCTCTTTTGAAGACGTGGCACATGAACAGGACGGCGTTGAGTTCTGGCTTGCGCGGGATTTGCAAGATTTGTTGGGCTATGACGACTGGAAAAACTTTATCAGAGTCATTGAAAAAGCACAAGAAGCCTGCAAAAACGCGCAGCATGATCCACTAGACCATTTTTCCGAAGTCGGAAAAATGGTCGAACTTGGCTCAGGTGCTAAACGGCGTATCGTGGACTTGATGCTTACTCGCTACGCCTGCTACCTGATTGCCCAGAACGGCGACCCGGCCAAAGAACCTATCGCATTTGCGCAGACGTACTTCGCAGTACAGACGCGTAAACAAGAGTTGATTGAAGAACGGCTACAATTGATGGAGCGGCTGCAAGCCCGCGAAAAATTGGAAGCCACGGAAAGCGAACTCTCAAGGTTGATTTATGAGCGCGGGGTTGACAATCAAGGGTTTGCCCGCATACGAAGCAAAGGAGATGCGGCCTTGTTTGGCGGAAGCACCACGGCTCAGATGAAGAAAAAATTGGGTGCACCCGATAACCGCCCGATTGCCGACTTCTTGCCAACGCTGACCATCAAAGCCAAAGACTTCGCCGCAGAAATCACCAATTTCAACGTGAAAAAGGAAGATCTGAATGGGGAACAGAAGATAACCCGCGAACACGTCAAGAACAACACCGATGTGCGCGACCTGCTGACAAAAAGAGGCATCTACCCAGAACAGCTGCCACCAGAAGAAGACATCCGAAAATTAGAGCGGCGCGTGAACACGGAGACGAAAAAAGCACTCGAAAAAACAAAGAAATTGAAACCGTTGAAGGATAATTAAACTTTGACTATCAGTGCTATTACGACGAAAAGCCAAATTATAACCACTCACTCCGCTGTGCACCTTTGACAAAATGAAGCACGGCGGGAAACTAATTTATGGAGATGAAAAGCCAAATTGCTCCGTATTTCCAAAATATTGAGCACCACGTTATTAGTCATATAGGAAAGGCCCAAAAGAACATTTTGGTTGCAATGGCATGGCTAACCAACTCGCGTATAATAAGTAAACTTCTGGAAGTCCACAAAAGAGGAGTTGTAGTTGAGGTAATCGTTGATGCAAATGATAAAAATAAAGAGAGCGTAGACTTAAAGAAACTTCATGAGAATGGAATAAAGATACGTTTTTCAGAAGGGCTAAAAGAATTAGTAGAAAAAAGGACAATGCACAATAAGTTTTGTGTGATTGATAACGTCAAAGTTATTACAGGCTCATACAACTGGAGTTATCCGGCTGAGAAGTATCACAATGAAAATATTGTCATTATTGAGGATGAACATGTCGCATTAGATTATCGCCTTGAGTTTAGGAGATTAGATTTTTCAAACTTATTCGTAATTGAATTTGAAAGCTTTAACCAGTCAAATCAAACCTACATTGAAAAATTTAAGAATAGTATCCTAGTAAAATTGAGACAAATAATTGAAAGTCAAGGTGATTTTAAAAATTACGAAGGAAGCCTTGCCGATTTTGATTTAGGAGAAATTAGGCAAGAAATAAAGGCGACTGTGGAAGAAACTACTCTGCTTATCAAAAGTAAAACCGCCAGATTTTGGGGATATTTAATACTTATAGATGAGTATGGTCAGGATTGGAAGAACCACGCCCCTCCAGAAAAAATTACTCGACATGATAACAAAAATCGAGAAGACTTAATTGCAGAAATTGAAAACGCAACAATAAATGTTCTGGATAATATTCGTTTCAAAGGGTTGTGCCAAGTTTGGGGCGCTTACATGAATCAATTACAATCGAGTGTAGTTGAAGAAAACACCTTGCGAATTATGAGGGTACAACAATTTCTTCTTTCTGAAAGGAAAAAGGTGGCAGAAAAATTAGGCATTGTAGTTATACCCCCTTCATTAGGGAATCGTATTTCAAACCAAGAAAAAAATAGAGGTATCAAGTCTGAAAAACAATGGCAAGAAATTCTTCCAGAAGATTTTTCAAGTATCTATAAAATAAATAATAAAGAGAGACAGAATTGAAATTGACGAAATCTTTTGCCAAATTAAATGAAAATAAATAATTGTACCCCACACCATCACCCAATCAAAAAACAAAAAAATGAATGCAATTTTCTACACCCATAATCATAATGAAAGTAATCCAATGCAGCGGTCAAAAAGAGAAAGTGTAGTTTGACAAGATCACTGGAATACTGCTCCATTAGCACAAGGCACAACAAAAAGAAAATGGCCAACTTCTTCGAAATACCTACAACCCTAAACGCCAACCACAAGCGAGTCGGAGAAAGATTTTGCCTAAAAATAAAAAGCGAATTGTGCTGCGAGCAATGTGGAAAAATTACCCACAACCACTTTGAATGCCCGATGTGTGGAGACGATTATGCTGCCAGTGATGCTTACGGAGATTTGAGCGAAGACCCCGATTTCTATCATAGCATCACTTGCGAAGAATGTGGCGCGAGATTCAAATTTCTGAACAGCGAGCGGTATGGTGAGAATCTGGCAGAATTCATTGGCATAGCAATCAAACAACATCGGAAACCATCCCAACTCAAGTCATAACCATATCACCAAAATCGAATCAATCGAAAGAATCGAACAATCGAAATAATTAAATCATGATGCAAGTAATCAAACGCAGCGGTCAAAAAGAGGAAGTGTCGTTCGACAAGATAACGGCGCGACTCCGCAAAATGACGTATGGTCTCGACACCAAATACGTCAACCTAATCGAAGTCTCCAAGAAGGTCATCATGGGACTTTACGACGGCGTGACTACCGTCGAACTCGACAACCTCGCGGCAGAAACCGCCGCCACCATGGCCACCATTCACCCGGACTATGCCCTGTTTGCTGCGCGGATTGCCGTGAGCAACCTGCACAAACAGACCGACAAGTCCTTCTCCAAGGTTATAGACGATCTCTATAACTACGTAGATCCCAAAACGGGCGACCGCGCCAACCTCATCGGCGACGAGACGCATCAAATCGTGCAAAAGAACAAGGCGCGGTTCGACTCGGCGATCATCTTCGACCGCGATTTTGAGTTCGATTATTTCGGGTTCAAAACCCTCGAGCGCTCCTACCTGATGCGTATGAACGGCAAGGTGGTGGAGCGTCCACAACACCTCTTCATGCGCGTAGCCGTAGGCATCCACGGCGAAAACATTGACGCGGCCATCGAGACCTACAACCTGATGAGCGAGCGCTGGTTTATCCACGCCACGCCTACCCTGTTCAACGCCGGTTCGCCCAAGCCACAGATGTCGTCCTGCTTCCTGCTCAGCATGACCGACGACAGTATCGCGGGCATTTTCGAAACCCTGTCGCGCTGCGCCCTCATCAGCCAAAGTGCGGGTGGCATCGGCCTGAGCATCCACAACATCCGGGCCACGGGTTCGTACATCAAAGGCACGGGCGGCACCTCCAATGGCATCATCCCCATGCTGCGCGTGTTCAACGACGCGGCCCGCTACGTGGATCAGGGCGGTGGCAAACGCAAGGGCGCTTTCGCGGTGTACCTCGAGCCTTGGCACGCTGATATTTTTGAGTTTCTGGAACTGAAAAAGAACCACGGCAAGGAGGAAAACCGTGCCCGCGATTTGTTCTACGCCCTGTGGATCAGCGATTTATTCATGGAGCGCGTAAAATCAGATGCCGACTGGTCGCTCTTCGATCCGAATGAAGCACCAGGTCTGTACGACGTGTATGGGGCAAAATTCGAGGCCATGTACCACCAGTACGAGCAGGAAGGTCGCGCCCGCAAAACGGTAAAAGCCCGCGACCTTTGGAACGCCGTGCTGGAAAGCCAGACCGAAACCGGTACCCCCTATATCCTCTACAAAGACGCCGCCAACCGCAAGAGCAATCAGCAAAACCTGGGCACGATTCGCTCCTCGAACCTTTGCACGGAGATCATCGAATACACTTCGAAAGACGAGGTGGCCGTCTGCAATTTGGCTTCCATCGCGCTGCCGAAATTTGTGGTGGATGGAAAATTTGACTTTGATAAACTGGTGGAAATCACCAAGGTGGCTACCCGCAACCTGAACAAAGTCATTGATATCAACTACTACCCGATACCTGAAGCGCGGAACTCCAATTTCCGCCACCGCCCCATTGGTTTGGGCGTGCAGGGCTTGGCCGATGCGTTTATTTTGATGGGCATGGCCTTCGACAGCGAGGCTGCCAAGCAGTTGAACAAGGACATTTTTGAGACCATCTATTTTGCCGCCATGACCGAATCGGCCAATCTGGCTGAGAAGCACGGAGCGTACGAAACCTTCGAGGGTTCGCCGCTTAGCAAAGGGATGTTCCAGTTTGATCTGTGGAATATTACACCTTCCAAGCGTTGGGATTGGGACGCTCTGCGCGAGCGCGTGAAACAAGTCGGGGTGCGCAATTCGCTGCTCGTAGCACCCATGCCTACGGCCAGCACGAGCCAGATTTTGGGCAACAACGAGTGCTTCGAGCCCTATACTTCGAACCTTTACACACGCCGCACATTAGCAGGCGAGCACATCGTGGTGAACAAACACCTCATGCGCGACCTCGTGCGCCTCGGCCTCTGGGACGAAGAAATGCGCGAAGCAATCATGGCCGCCAACGGATCGGTACAAGGCATCGAGGACATTCCAAAAGAAGTCCGCGACGTGTACAAAACCGCCTACGAAATCAGCCAAAAAGTCATCATTGACATGAGTGCTGACCGCGGCGCGTTCATCTGCCAAAGCCAGAGCCTCAATGTGTTCATGGAAGCGCCGACGTTTGCGAAACTCTCTTCGATGCACTTCTACGCCTGGCAAAAAGGCTTGAAAACGGGCATGTATTACCTCCGCTCCAAAGCGGCGACCGACCCGATCAAGTTCACGCTCAGCAAAAAGCACCAGCAGAAGTTTGTGGCGAATGCGAAGTCTACGGAGCCTATAGTGACGGCGAGTGTTGCGGCAGAAAAAGTAGTTGCAGCGCCGGTTCAGATGGCGGCGTTGGATATACAGGAAGTATCAGGCAAGATTTGCAGTCTGGATAATCCGGATTGCGAAGCGTGCAGTGCATAGTTTTGATTTGAGATTAATCGACAATCCGATCTAATCTTTTGATCCGTACAATGCGCTTATCTCATATGGTATGAAAGAAGAAAAAAGCAATAAACTTTTCCAATTCCGCTTACCAATAGCGATCGTACTGACAATGATCATTTTTTTAAGCTTGCAGGACGATGATGCCTACAAAAAATCGTCTAAATTAACCTATAGCACAGCGTATGCCGGACACATCAAAACCATTCATGTAAATAACAATGACGTACAGATAACCTTGGTCAATCATCCGCAGAAACTATACCTGGCGGAACCCCAGTCGGAAGAATCAACCGATATAGAGGATTTCATAGCCTTTGCCTCGAAAGGCGATTCTGTGGTGAAGCCCGCCGGTTCGAGGATTATAACGGTGTATAAAATGGATCCCGTGCGTTCGTCTTCCTTTGAGGTGCTGGGCAAATGGGTGGAAACCTGGGAGCCAGTTATGTAGCGGTTTCTATAGAAAGTGCGATATTGATTGATATTGGGATATTGGGATATTGACAACATTCAGAGATAACGGTCGCCGGGGGCGGCAATACAACAGTCGGAATTTTCACCCGCCATAGTCCCGAGAACTCGGGACGAAGGCGGGTTCCCGCCTACGCCAAGGCTACGGCGGGTAAACTCGTCGAAACCTTCCTGCCAGCAAAGGCTTGGTAGCTTGGGTGGAAAACGGGATCCCTCTACTTGAAACGCCTTTCCCACACTTAGTTTCTTCCGGCTGGCTGCTGCTGGTGACCGTTTTTACCCGCCATAGCCCCGTTTAGGGGCGAAGGCGGGTTCTCGCCATAGCCCCGTTTAGCGCGAAGGCGGGTTCTCGCCATTTCCCCGCCTGCCTTCATCGAGATTATAGCAGGTAAAGGGGCGAAGGCGGGTTCATTGGATAAGGATGAAAAGCCACATAAATAATTTTTAAATATAACCCGTTTTTTGTAGAACCACTTAACTTTGAATCCAAAACATGCCTAATTTTGATTGGGACCCTAACAAAAACAAGTCAAATCAGGAGAAGCATAAAATTGCTTTTGAAGATGCGAGCGATGTTTTCAACGATAAAAACAGGCTTGAATATGTGTCAGATAAACAAGGAGAAACGAGATATTTGACCGTAGGAAAGGCATTTCAGGCGATTATTAGCGTAGTTTACACACCAATAAACCTCATAATACGAATCATATCAGCAAGACGGGCCAGCCAAGACGAAAGACGGGCTTATTTGTCTAACAAACTAACCAGCAAGGAAGATGACGAATCATAAAATATCTGTTTCGGAAGCCCTGCAAAAATTGGAATCGGGGGAATCGGTAAGCAACTATTCGATTGACTTTAATCGGATAAAAGTAGAAGCATTGGACGTCATGAAACTGTCCAAGGGTGGGATAGTAGTCCCGGAAGCCGTGATCTACTATGGCGATGATGACATTGTCTATGATGAAGACTTCGAAGGCGACTGGGTCAGGGTAAATGCTCCTGCCAATTCTAAGCAGACTGAAGTAAAGATAATTTTGCAAGACGACATTAGCCAATGGGTTGAATCAAACCATGTGCAATTGGACCATTTGATAGAAAAGTTGCTCGACGGCTTTTATCGTGCTCAAAAAATGGTACGCGAGAAATCATAAAGACTGACTTGCCGATAATAGTCAAATAGATAGTTAAGACGACAGGATACGACTGTAGTACGCTTCCTGCCAGCAAAAGGCTTGGCAGCTAAGGTGGAAAACGGGATCCCTCTACTTGAAACGCCTTTCCCACACTTAGTTTCTTCCGGCTGGCTGCTGCTGGTGACCGTTTATTTAGTGGATTTTGCCGTGCTTGGTGTTTTCACCAAGCACACACCTATAAGGTAAACTAGACTAAATCACCCACTCCGTTGAAGTTGGTGACAACACCAAGCGTGGCGAAAATGAGCCAGATTGCAGGCGTAAAAAGCCAAAATTAAATTAATCACTGGGTAACGTTGCTAGGAATGCTAAACTGAGTTTATCTTGCAAAATAATTTTGATCATGTACTTGTCAAATCAACAAGCACAAATAAGCAATCGATGGATGGAAAAAGTTGAAGCAGATTATAACATT
>JACMMM010000594.1 GCA_014379065.1 Saprospiraceae bacterium | reverse complement strand
TATTATGAGACAGTTGTTTCCTGTGATCGGTGTATTGTGTATGTAAAGGCCACTGTTCACCAAGTGATTTAAGGAGTTGATGGTGATAGGCGTATTGGTAGCGGGAATGACCGCAATGTTTTTGGTTCCAACGATGCCCGGGCCAGAAATAAAGAAACCGAACACGTCATTAAACTGCGAATTCACATATTCACAGTATTCTTCTGAAGCAAAAACGAACTCAAAAGCTACTGTATTTTGGGTGGGCACAAAGTCAAATTCGATGTTGGCCATGTCAAAGATGGGGCCATTGGCCAACGGTTGCAAATCTGCATCGGGCGTTCCGATTCCATATCCTCCGCCAGCCGCATTGAAGTCATTAGGGCCAGGCGCTACGCTGATGTCACCCGTGGCCATGATAAGTCCGTTGCTGAATCCGATGTTCGAGAGGCCGTTGGAAAAGGTGCCGATCTGACCAGCTTGGCCAGAGAAACTCACGTTGCTGATTTGAAAACAGCCGCCGCCCACCAGCACGTCTTGCACCAATTCTTCTGCACTAAATCCGTGTTGAACTTCCAAACTGGCTTGATTGGATTGGCCAGCCACTTTCTCCAGCGAGGCATTGACCTCCGGGCAGTTTTCGCAAAGAATGGAAAGGTACATGGGGATCTGGTCGCCTTGTTCGTTGCTGATAGCCCTTACTTGAATCTCAACACAGTCACTGGGAGCAGCGAAACGAACCTCGTTTTTTCTTTCCCGCATGAAAGCAAAACTGCTGGTGCCTTTTGAAAAAGCAGGCGCAGGGGCAATTTCAAAGCCTGCATCTTGCCCGTAAGCCATAGGCACTGCGATTACTTTGTATGAATTGCCGGGCTCGAGTCCACAGAGCGTCACGTTTGAAGTGCCTTTGGGGAGTTCGAGTGCTGCACGCATTTTGACGCCCTCCAATTGCACCACAGGGTTTTGCTGTGCAAAAATCGAAGTCGAAAACGCGAAGAAAAGCAGGTTGAACAAGAGACTGGGAGGGAAGGACAGAATTCTCATATCTGAAAATAGTGGTGAATGAATCCATAAAAAAGGGGAAATCCAAGCCAATCTGTCGGTTTCCCCTTCTAAAAAAACCGTACAAACTGGACAAGAAAATCCCCGCCCCGAAAGTAGGGCGATTGTTGCTGACTGTAGTGGTATTGGGGACGGGTTTATTTCTAAAAATGTCGCATGCATGGCAAAGAAGGATCTGCGGCATGGTTGAATGGGGACTTGAGATGAGTTTCAAGTAAAACGCTGGTGCAAAGGTGGGTATGGTCTTGGCAGAAGTCCAATCACATTTTTGGGCATTGCTTCCAAAGTGCTCTATCGGTGCATAAAGATATTTGTTGATATAAAAATTTGCTCAAATTGCGCAAACTGCTAAATTTCCAAGCAGAACAAAAACCTTTCCCCACACATTTACGGTGAAAATATGGCCGAAGGAGCAGATTTCCCTCTGTTATCCTGTCGGCGCCCTTCTTTAACTTTCAACCCAATTTTAACCATGAAAAAGAATCTTTTCCATGCCCTTTTCCTGTTTTTATCTTTCACCGCCGCCGCGAACGGCGTTGCTATTGTAGATGCTGAGCAAGGCATTTACCTTCAATTGCTATCCTCGTCTGTGCAGGTGCAAGTGCAAAATCAAGTCGCAATCACCACCACTACCCAAGTTTTCCGGAATGGCCTCTTCGGTGCTCAATCTTTTAAATATGGCTTCCCAATGCCTTCCGGGGGGAGTGCGGTGGGGCTTCGGTGGCAGGTAGGCGGCATTTGGCACGTAGCCGATTTCAACGCCGAGGCACAGGATACTACACTGCCGGGCGGTGGCGGTGGCGGCGGAAGTGCCAACGCGCTGTTGTCGCAGTACCTGGGTGCTTTCCCGCTCTATTTTCAGATTGAAAATGCGGTGCCTCAGGATTCTTTGATCACCATCGAACTTTCGTATGTGGAACTGTTGCCGTACAAAAATGGTACGGTAACCTACCGTTATCCAGGCAAATACCTAAGCATCCAAAACGACAACTTGGTTCAGCAACATTTTGATCTTATATTGTCGTCAGGTAGGAAAATAGAAGATGTTGCTTTCATCTCACACCCCACCGTGGTGCCAACGATCAGCGATTATGAAGCGTCCATGGTGCATGATATCTGGGAGCAGCCAGCAAGCGCAGACTTTCAGGTAGCGTATGTCTTGAGTGCTGATGACCTTGGGTTGTTCAATTTCAGTATATTTTTGAGCGACACGTTGGACTGCGACGACTATGGCAATGGCTTTTGCGCTTTTGTGGTGGAGCCAAATCCTAACCCCAATGGCGATATCATCCCGAAAGTATTCACCTTGATCATTGACCGCTCGGGGAGTATGTCCGGAGAAAAAATGGCCCAAGCGCGTGAAGGGGCTGCCTATATTGTCAACAACCTCAATACTGGCGATCTCTTTAATGTGGTTGATTTTGACGACCAAATTACCAGCTTCAAGCCCGACCACGTGCCTTACACCCCCGCAAACCGCAATGCTGCCCTCAACTTTATCGCCGCGCTGACCGCGGATGGCTCCACCAATATTTCGGGGGCTTTCAGCACCGCCGTTCCGCAGTTTGCCAACGACAATGGAAACACGTACAATATCATTATTTTCTTTACGGACGGTGTCCCCACAGCTGGTATTACCGATCCTGCCGCTATATTGAGCCACATCAACAACTTGATTGCGCCGCTTGAAAATGATTTGAGCATTTTCACTTTTGGGGTGGGAGCCGACGTGAACAAGCCACTTTTAACGCAGATTGCAAATCAGTATAACGGAATAGCCCAGTTCTTAGACAACAACGAACTCGCTTCGTCCATCAGCGAATTCTATCAAACGGTGCGCAACCCGGTACTGCTCAACACAAGCATGTCGTTCGATCCCAATTTGGTTTATGAAACATACCCGCTGCCTTTGCCCAATCTTTATAAAGGCTCGCAGATGCTCGTGGTGGGTCGCTACAACACGCCTGGTTTGGTAAATGCTACGTTCAATGGAACGGCTTTTGGGGCGCCCGTTACCTATAATTACCCCATGGTACTCACAGACAAAGACAGTGTGCTGATGCGTTTTTTGCCAAAAATATGGGCAAAACAAAAGGCTGAATATTTGTTGCAGCAATACTACGCCGCCACGGACCCAGCCCTTGCTGAAGCACTCAAAGCCCAAATACAGCACCTCAGTATTTGCTATGGCGTTCTTACAAGCCTCACCAGCTTTATTGACAATTCAGGGGGCACGATCGGGATATTGGAAACGCCTTCGCATCGAGGTGTGACGAAAGCAGTCCAGATCCTCAGCGTATCGCCCAACCCGGCCACCACCAACGCACAAATCCAAATTGAACTTCGCGACGATATTTTTGGCGAAATCCTGATAGAAGTGTGCGACCTACTTGGCCGCAAAGTCGCATCTTTCCCACTGGCCGTGAACGGTGCGGGTATCTACACCGCTTCTTGGGATATTGCCTCAAATTTGGGGAGCGGTGCGTTCTGGATAAAAGTGCTGAGCGAAAATGGAAGCGATGCAAGCTTGATTTGGGTTCGATAAAACCAGCTTTGCCTGTAGGATTTGATTCACTAGAGAGTTGTTCGTAGTAGAAAAAATCGGGCGTGCTGGAAACGGCGCGCCCGATTTTCTTCTGGTGTCATGTGATGGAGCACTTTGCTCAACGCTGCACCACCAACGAACCATAAAGCATCCCTTTTTCTCCCACAAAAACGACTTGGTAAAGTCCCTGCGGAAGCCCTTCAACCGAAAACTCCGTGTCGGCGTTTTCTACAGATTGGCGCAGTACAACGCGTCCCGTAGCGTCCTGCAAGATCAGTTCGCCAGATTGGTGACCTATTTTGACCCGGACTAGCTGGCTGGCGGGGTTAGGGGCAAGTTGAAGCAATTGTCTTTGATTCGGTACTTCCGTTGTTTTCACCAAACCTGCCAGCGTTTCGGTGGTATTGGTGATCACCGGGGCATTAAAATCGAAGAAAATGTGGGCGGTGTTGCGCAAGGGAGTGCCATGTGGTAAGTTTTGACGCGGGCGGACGCTGTATTTCACAAAACCGTGGCTGCCCGGTTCGTCGGTGGTGACGGGTGGCAGTTCGATGTTGTTGAAAAAGAACTCTACTTCTCCTTGACCGCGCAAATTCCAGATGCAAGGATGCGAAGCGGATAAAAACTGGAAACTGGCAGGGTCAAAATATTGCTGCAAGGTGTCGGCAATGCGGACGAAGGTAGCAGGGTAATTCCCCGTGTTTTGGAAGCGGATAGTGTAAATGATGGGTTCGTTGTTGGCCAATTGGGCAAGACTTAGAACCTCAGAAGGCTCGGCTTGCTTGTCGTTGGGATCAAAAGAGCCTACCACTCTTGCGCAGCGTTCGCGGGTATTGTCGAAGGGAACGAGGTCACCCGGCAGCGGGCTTATCGTGGCGCTGGCGCAGACTTCTGTGCCGAGCGAATCAGAAACGGGTACTTTGAAACGGAGCAGGACATTTCCCGCAGCATCAGCGGCAACATTTCCCAAATCCCAGCTGAGCGTTCCACTGGATTGGGTGCTGGGGGGCGGGACGGACGCGAGCAAGTCGAGTAAATCGGTTGGATAAGTGAGCGTGAGCGTAACACCCGTTGCTGCAAGGGGAACGGCATTGTGCCAATTGAGCACGTAGTTTGTCACGAATCCTGGGCGCAGCACTGATACATTGGTCAGTTCTACTGCAAGGTCTTTGGCGGCAGGGTCGAGGCTCATGGCAAAATCAATACCCGCGCTTGGCACGGTCACTGTTTGTGTAGCAGGCGCGACAAGCCAGTAAGGTTTGGGCGGGTGCACTTTTATCTGTTCCTGACCGAGGTTAGAGAGCAAGTCGTAAGTGCCGTCGGGCCTGGTATTGGTGTAGCCCTGGGTACTCAGGGATTGCACCACCACATTGCTGAGGTTTGGTTCGCCGGGGTCTTGTTGGGCGTTTACGTTTTCGTCAAAATACACCTTGCCCGTCACAGGTTTCATGCCCAGTTCATCCAGCGAGCGTTTCCAAATACCGCTGCCTTGGGTACCCGCCCACAAGTAGCCATCATGGATTTCAAGGTCGATAATGCGGTCAGAGAGGCCATCGTTCCAGTCAAACCAGTCTGTTCCATCGTTTTGTGAACGGAAAATACCGTTATTGGTGGCGGCTACCAGGTTGTTGCCGATGTAGAGGAGGTCGTTGAAAATTGCTTCCCCAAAAGGCAAG
>JACMMM010000066.1 GCA_014379065.1 Saprospiraceae bacterium | reverse complement strand
GTATTCATTGAATTGTTCATGTTATCTTCTCCTTTGGGGTTAGTTGAACTGATTGTACATCGTAACCCGGCAAAAATCAACCAACTTGCACTCCACCCACAGGGCTTTCTTAAAGTCGCAAAACGAGAGCAAGAGCAGCAGAAGGTTTAGCATCGAAAAAGCGCCTGGCTTGAGCGTGGTTAGAAAAGCCTTGATTGGAAAACAAGGCAATGATTAAGTTGTTGATAATTGCCATTGAGCGAGCAAAAGCTTTGCAGGTCATTCGGGTCTTATCTTCGTGAAAAGTAACATCGCGCCGATAATGCAATCCATTTTCAATGCCCCACTCAGAGCGGACAAGTTCGAGCATTTTTTGCGGGCTTGCTTCATTTATGCTAAGACTGGTGATGCCATGCTGAATTTCTCGATGAACATTCCCCGTTGGGCCATTAAGTCAGGCTTTTGTATTAATCATAGAAAGGGCGAACAGTTCACGGTTATTCTAAACTCCACTTGAGCCGAAGATTGTCATGCTGAGTGCCGCTTTTCAGGCGCGAAGCATCTCGTTTTTGGCTTGAGAGACCCTTCAGTCGCTGAAAAACGCTCCTTCAGGGTGACATTGACCGTTTTGTGGCATCCAATTTAACTGTTCGCCCATTTCGTGATTAATACAGTATCAGGAAATTTTTTTATTGCCTGCACAGCAAGTCTGTAGACAAACCTCTTAAACGGCCATTAACAATCCATTAACAGCCCAAAAATTTCTTGTGGTATATTCTTTTGGTGCCTTTATTGATAGGAAACCGCCATGCCAGAAACCATCTTAATCGTCGAAGACGAACCATCACTGCAAGAAACACTCGCCTACAGCCTTGCAAAACAAGGGTACAACGTCGAATCCGTTGGGGATGGACGCATCGCCCTCGAAACGGCCCGCCGCTTACGCCCCGACCTGATTCTGCTCGACATCATGCTCCCCGGCCTCGACGGAGTCGAAGTCTGCAAAACGCTGCGACGTGAAAATTTTCAGTTTCCCATCATCATGCTCACCGCCCGCGACGACGAAATTGACCGTGTGGTGGGCCTTGAAGTGGGCGCAGACGACTACCTGACCAAACCCTTCTCCATGCGTGAACTGATTGCCCGCGTCAAAGCCCAACTGCGCCGCACACAAGTCATCCGCGAAGAGCTGGAAAAAATCAAAACCGATCTACCCGCCACCAAACAAGACATTCTCACGCTCGAAAATATGACCATCAACATCACGCGCCGCGAAGTCATTCTCAACAACGCACCGCTAGCGCTCAAACCACAAGAATACGACCTGCTGCTTTTCTTTGCCGAACACAAAGGGCAGATGCTCTCGCGCGAATTTGTGCTAGAGCGCGTTTGGGGCTGGGATTCCGTCGGCGACAGCCGCACCGTGGATGTGCACGTACGCTGGCTGCGCCAGAAAATTGAAAGCGACCCCGCCAACCCCACCCGCATCGTCACCGTACGTGGCGGCGGATACCGTTTTGAAGGATGACTTAAAGGATGAAGG
>JACMMM010000593.1 GCA_014379065.1 Saprospiraceae bacterium | reverse complement strand
GCGTCCTACTAATTTTTTTTTTGCTGACTTTTTTTGTGTGTTATTGCGTTGGCGGGGTGGTTTAAAAAATATTTTTTTTAACAAAAAATTTTTTTTACCCACCGCCCTGCAAACGCATTTACGGTTTAAAGTTTAAACAGATCGTAATCCTGCTCTTGTAAATGGGAATGTTTTGGGATGCTTGCTCTTGAGATTTTTGGAAAAAATCCAAGAGCAAGCATCCCAAAATATTCCCATTCCCCTAGCCACTACTATTGGTGAAGTGTTCCTGTATTCAATACCGGCTGCGCATTTCGGTCGCCGCAAAGCACGACCAGCAAATTACTCACCATCGCCGCTTTTTTCTCATCGTCGAATTCGATGATCTTTTTACGAGAGAGTTGTTCCAATGCCATTTCAACCATGCCTACGGCGCCTTCCACGATTTTGCTGCGGGCAGCCACGATAGCGGTGGCTTGCTGGCGCTGAAGCATGGCCTGCGCGATTTCGGTGGCGTAAGCGAGGTTGTTGATCCGCGCCTCGATGATTTCTAAGCCTGCGATTTGGAGGCGCTCGCTGATTTCATGGGCGAGTTGGTGGTTCACTTCGTCGAAGCTGGAGCGCAGCGTAATCGTGGCAGTTTCATCCTCCCAGTTGTCGTAATTGTACATTCCTGCGAGTTTCCGCAGTGCAGTTTCGCTTTGGATTTTTACAAAAAACGGATAATTCTCCACCGCGAATGCGGCCTTGAAAGTGTCCTGCACTCGGTAGGTTACCACGCCGCCAATCATAATCGGATTCCCCTGTTTGTCGTTCACTTTGATAGAAGGCACGTCCAATGTGACCGCCCGGAGCGACACCTTCGCTTTAAGATAAAAAGGATTAGCGAAGAAAAACCCGCTCTCTTTGATGCTGCCGATATAGGAGCCAAAAAGCGTCAGCACCCGGCTGCTGTTGGGCTCAATAGCGATAAAACCCGGTGCGATGAACAGAAATGCGATAGCCAAAGACACAGCGCCCAACGGGAATTGGCGTGTGATCAAGAAAAAGATGCCTGCAGCTACCAACAAAAGGAGCAGCAGCAACATGGCCCAGCCAGAAGTGGGTTTAATCGTTTTTTCCATGGTGGTGGTTGATTTTAATGTGATATTGATTTGATAGCAAATGTAATCACATTGGATTGGATTTTGCAAGGGTTTGGGGGTGGAAAGATGGAAATTAACGACGAAGGGAGGGTAGGGGCGGATGGGGGTAAAAAAGAAGCCGCGCAGAAGGTGGAGTGGGTGGCTGGGTGGGAGATTATAAACTGAACTTCACTTTATCTTGGCGGATGCAACCCAAGTGGGACAAGCAGTTTTCGGAGATTGAATACTTCCTTTCGGTTCAAGTCCAAGCATTCCACCGTTGCTCGCCCGATTGGCGACAGCCCAATAATTTGAGAGAATTCCTCATCCCAAGCAAAATGTTCTTCCCATTTGTCAGTTCTGGGATTGAAAAGCGGTGCAAGAAACCCTGTGTATGGGTCGGGCGCATCAGTAAAAGTGTGTTTCCGACCGTTGCAACCCTGGCAAGACCACGCAAGATTTTCGGGTTCTGATGCACCGCCTTTTGCGGTCGGGAAAATATGCTCAATGCCGAATGGGGCAGGGCTGTAATCAGCCTGAGAGAAGCAGTATTCGCAGCAATTGTGCGCTCGTTGTAGTACGAGGTTGCGCAGGCGTTCAGGCATAATTACCACCTTTTATTCCCAGTTGAGTCATGAGCTGCAACAACGGGATTTGCCGGAGTTGAGCCAACTCAATCAAATATTTCATGCGCCCCGCGTTGGCAGCTTCTATTTGGTCGGTCATCTTAATGAAAGTTACCCGTTCTGTTTCAGTGAGCAAGCGACTCTCCTTGGTAGTCATCAAAGCCCGGTATCTTTCCCAGAAATCGGGAGAAAGCCCCAAACTGATTTTTTGGAGGAGATCACTTTCGCGCTGGCTCAGTTTTGGAGCAGGCAGTTCCTCTATTTCTGTGCTGCTTATTTTCTCCAACAGTGATTGTACATAACGCTCCACGCCAACGCCTTTTTGCGCGGCCCGCTCTCGGAGTTGTTGTTCCAATGCTGGGTTTATTTGCAATGTTATTGACATACCAGTTGCTTTTGTGGTGCAAAATACGGGGTTTTGGTCAAAATCAATGGGGACGTTTCCTATGCTGATCGTAGAAGTGACACTTTTAAAAAAGTGTCACTTCTGTCGTTTCTAAAACCCGCCTTTGCGTTTTTCAAGCAGCACTTTCTTCCGCTGCTTGGCCTTATCCAAAGCTGGGCGGAGGGATTCGGATACTTTTGCCCAGGCCTCGTCTTTGTCTTTTGCCAAAGTGATCCACTCGCTCGGCGTACCTGGAATTTCTGCCAGAGGCAAGCCCGACCAATCGGTTTTACGAAGCATGATTGGCACAATGGTTTTTTCGCCGTTGTGGTGAGCTTCCACGGCCATAGAAAATTCGTTTTTGCCGTAAAAATCAGAGGCAATAAAACTGGAACTAATAAGGCATAAAACAATGTCTGCTTCCTCCAATTGTTGAAAAAGAACCTTCTCCCATTCCTCGCCTGCCTTAATGTAAGTTTTATCCCATATTTCAAGATTATGTAGCCTTTTGAGTACCGCGAGACCATTTCGCAAGTCTTCCAAATATTCCAAATCGTCGTCAGCATACAACACGAAGGCTTTGACGGGCAATTGCTCCACCTCGTCACGCATGGCAGGTTCTTCCACACCATCCAGCAGGTCGGCGATGGTTACGCGCTTTTTGAGGGATTTGACAAAAACTTCTTTTTCCCCTGCCTTTTCGGCTTCTACGAGGTAGTCATATTCTTCGGTATCCTCACTTTCTGGAATTGGCACCAATTCGTTGAAACTCACATTAGTGAATCCTTCGACGATTTCCTTTACCGTTTCGCGGATAAAACTGAGGAAACGCCTGCGATCTTCACCGCACACATCCACCAAGATTTTTTGGTCTTCTTTATCCCAGCGCACTCGTGCCAAGGCTTTGAAAATGTTTGGTTTGTGCAGGATCATGCCAGTGCGCCAGGCGTTTTTAGTAAGCCCGCTTGAAGTGAGGAGGTGACTTGAAGTCACCTCCTCACTTGCGAGAAACGTGTGCAACTTGACCATCAGACGCGGGAAAATGCTATCCGGCATGAAATCCGGGAAGTGAATCACAAAGTGAATCATCGCACCCTCGATCTTAAAATCTGGCTCCTGCACGGGCAACAATTGCGGCACGACGTAGGTGCGCGTATCCAATTGAAAGCAGAGTTCGAATTCCTGCATGACCCGCACGATGTACAGAAGTTTGCTTTTGGGGTACTCGAATACCCGGTCAGTTGTATTTTCTTTATTGTAGCGTGGATCATTGATCACGGCATCGAAATCTTGCTCGCGAAGCAAGCCGCCCGTGTCTTCGGCGACGATTTTGGAATTGATGACTCGATACACCCCGTTGGTGAGCCAGAGCGGATTAAGTATCTGAGTATCAAAATTTTTAAGCTTGTCAAAATTGATGACCACGCCGAGATCGTGCAGGAATTTCAGCAAAACGTCTTGACTGAATTGCCGTGTTACGCCATTGCCCGCGCATACTTTACGATATTCTGCTGACTCGATGTAGTCGGCTTGCATATTGGAAAAATGCTCTTTCACTGCCAACCAGTGCGGTGGGAAAGGTGTGCGGCGCGTATCGGCGCGATCAATCTCACGACGCAGGGCTTCGCTAAATTCCTCCAATCCTTTGTCCGTTTTGGCAGAAAGTCGGAAAAAGTCGCGGATTTGTGGGTATTTCTCCTTCAAGCGTTTGTTGTCCACCTGAAAGGAAGGATTTTCGTCAATCTTGTTCAACACCACCAGCACTGGCGAGCGACCGCCAAAACTGGCTGCATGTTTGAGCCATTTTTCAGCCTGGTCGTCGTTGCGGCTGTTGAGCAGCAGCACATACACGCTGCGCTGCGAGAGGAAAAATTGGTGCGTGGCGTGCATTACCTCCTGCCCACCGAAGTCCCAAAGATGGGCGGTGACGGTATCGCCATCATCCATCGCGAAAGGCATTTTGCGGATTCGGATGCCGTGGGTCTGACTTTCCTTGCTGTCGAAGTTTTCGCCCATGAGCCGTTTCACGAGCGAGGTTTTGCCGGCCGAGGCTTCGCCAAGGAAGATGACTTTGACTTCGTTGAGTTTTTGGCCGTCATCGCCGAGCTCTTCAAAGTAGTCACGGACGGCTTGGGGGGATTCTTGGGCGACTTCGACGGGGGGGATGATAAGGGGGCAGTCTTTGACAAGGAT
>JACMMM010000592.1 GCA_014379065.1 Saprospiraceae bacterium | reverse complement strand
GATGTTATCAAAAGAAATATTGCCGCGAAAGCGTCCCGCAGGTACGCCGCCACGACTATGCGCTTCAATTTCCGAAGGAGATTTTAAAATTTCGCGGATGCGTTCGGTCGCGCCCACGGCACCTACCAGTTCGGTGTAAAAATTCCCCAGGCTGGCAATACTTCCGCCAATAACCGCTGTGTAGGTGATAAAAGCGATGAGGTCGCCGCCCGTGAACTTTCCTGGAGTACCGACTGGCAGCGCAGCATCTGTTTGCACCATATTCATCCCGTACAAAATCACAAAAAACAAAGCGCCAAAAAGCATGGTGATGATGAACACCGCGAACACCGCCCGGCCTTTGGCATAACGCATGGACACTTGCACCACATCCGCATTCGAACGCCCATAGCGTTGACTTTCAAAGAGTTCGTTCGTAAATGCCTTCACGGCGTGGATGCTTTGCAGGGTTTCGTCGAGGATGGTATTGGTGCTGGCCAACTTGTCCTGCCGTTGTTTGGAAAGTTTGCGCACCCAACGGCCAAAAACCATGGCCCCGATCACAATGACCGGAAAAGTGGCAAGCATCACAAAGGCGAGCCGATGCGACATCCACCAGAGCACCCCGATGCCGCCGACGAGAATGATGATTTGGCGAAGAAATTCGGCCAACACAAAATAAAAGGTGTTGTAGAGTTTTTCCACATCGTTGGTGAGACGACTTACGAGTTCGCCGACCCGACTTTTTTCAAAAAAAACGATGGGAAGCGATATGAGCCGTCGGTAGAGCGCCACGCGAATATCGGCGGTGCCACGTTCGCTTACCTGCGCAAACATCATAACCCGGAGGTAAGACACAATGCCTTGAAAGACAAGGATTAAGATGAGCCACAGACCAATTTTAGGCAAGTCGAGGTTGGTGGGGATATTCCCCTGCGCAACATCGAGCGAGCGACCGATGAGGGCTGGGAACACCAAAAATACCGTACTCCCCAGAAAGAGCAGCACCAGTCCAAAAATGAACTGGACTCGATAGGGTCGTATGTAAACAAAGATTTTGAGGGCTTCCCGAAGGCTTTCACGGGTAAGTTTAGGGCGGGATTTTTCTTCTTCTTGCATGATGGCGTTAATATCGGGAATTACCCTCCTTCGCCCTGAAGGGCTATGGCGGGTAAAGGCGCAAATTTCGGGACTCGAACAGAATTGCCGTGTAAAAGTTGGGTAAAGTTGAAGGAGCATCTCTGTCCTTTTTACCTTTGCACCATGTACACCCTCCTACTCTCCATTGTCGGCGGCCTATTTGTGGCCATGTTGTTCGTAAATGTTTACTTCCGGGCCAAGGTGCTCAAGGTATATGGCGTTCTGGCACGAAACAAAGTCGAGTTCGGCGCGGCGCATATTTTCAACCGACAAAAACTGGAGGAAGAAATTTTGCCGCGCTACCCGCAGTTCCGCAACGAAATTGAAAGTTTTGTTCGGCACATGCGGTATTCTATCAAAATGGCGTCCGTGTTGCTGGCGTTGATTACGGCTTTTGGGGCTATCCTAATGTATTTTAGGTGAAAGCCGTTATGAGGGCTATTTTTGCATAAAATTTTGGAACATGGCCACTACGCATTTTATTTTTGAAGAACTGGCCGAATTGCTTGCAGCGATGAAATAAATGGAAAAAAATTACACTGGACAAGCCCTTTTCCTCGCAATCCTAGTTTTAATACTGCTCACCGGCCTATCCCTGCTGCCAAGCGGCATGACTTTGGGCGATTTTGAGTTCCGAAAAATGGACATCTTCGCCGACGTGCGCGATTCCACGGCGGTAGATACTTCCAACCATGCCATTGTAGCGCCCCCGCCCGATACCCTCGAGTATGTTCCCCAAGATTCGAGTTCGACCGCTTTTTCTGATACTACTGGCGCACAGGCTCATGCAGATTCCATGCGTGTTATCCCGCCTAAAGATTCTGTCTTTTTTGGCAAAACAATTGAAGACTATTCTTTTGACCAACAAGGGCTTAACCGCTTTTTTGCTGCTGTTGATTCCATTTCACGAGGGCGTACCGTTCGGGTGGCGTGGTACGGCGATTCCTTTGTGGAAGGTGATATTCTGGTGGGCGATTTGCGTGATTCCTTGCAAACAGCCTGGGGCGGCGCAGGGGTGGGCTTTGTCCCCATCACTTCAGAGGTGGCGCAGTTTAAGCGCAGTTTGAAGCATAATTTTCGCGGCTGGACGGCTTATTCCATCGTTAAAAAATCCGAAGACCGCCCCAAACTCGGTCTCAACGGCTATGCCTACCGCCCAGAGCCAGAGGCAAAAGTCCACTACGAGGGTGCTCAATATTTCAAGCACACGCAGCGCTGGAATCAGGTACGCTTTTTTTACACGGCTGAAACAGCCCGCTCCTTTGTGTGGCAAGCAGGAGGCGAGCCGCCCCATGAAGAAAATTTACCCGCCAAACCCGGTAGGCTTGGCACTTGGAAATGGCATGGATCTTCCAACGGCACGGATGCTTTTGCTATTCGATTCCTGGAAGCAGATGGACTTTTGGTTTATGGTACCACCCTCGAAAGTGGCCCCGGTATATACTTCGACAACTTTTCGGTACGCGGCAACAGTGGCGGCCCTTTGAAGCTCCTCGACCCGGCTTTTATACACCAATTCGATGCCGTGCAGCAGTACGATCTGGTCGTATTACAAGTAGGACTGAACGCCGTAACAAATTCATTGACAAACATAAGATGGTATGAGGCGGAGCTCGACCGAACTTTCAAACACCTAAAGAAATGCTTTCCAGGAAAGCCAATTTTGGTGGTCAGCGTGGGTGACCGGGGTGCCAAAGTCGGCACCGAAATCCTCACCATGCGCGGTGTTCCGGCCATTGTACAGATGCAACGCAATTTGGCGCGGAAGCATGGGCTGCTGTTCTACGACCTTTTTTGGGGGATGGGCGGGCCCAACACGATGCTCCGCTTTTCATACCATAGGCCCAGATTGGCGAACACCGATTACACGCACCTCACCCACGAAGGAGGAAAAGTGGTGGGAATCATGTTTGCAAAGTTGTTTTTGCAGGAACAGGCCAATTGGCGGTCAAACAAGAATCTTCAATAGGTTTCCGTTCCGTACATTTGCTTTACAAATTTAAAAACAAACTCGTTATGAGCGTTTTAGAAATGAAAGGCGAACTCCACGACTTGCTGGCGCAGGTGAACGAGGAAAGCCATTTAGAAAAAATAAGGGCGTTCATGTTGCGCCTTTTGTCTGCTACAGACTCCAAATCGGAGTACGACGGCCTCACCGAAGAACAATATGCAGAGCTTTTACTCGCTATCGAAGAGTCTGAAGATGAAGAGAATTTGGTCTCTTCAGAAGAGGTGTTTAAACGTTTTGGGCAATGGATAGGCAAGTAAAATGGACACAAAGGGTGCAGACACAAATTGATACCACCTTTGACTATATTGCAGGAAACCTGTCGGTTCAAGGTGCAATAAACTTCATCCAAAAAGTCTATGAGCAAGAAAATCGTTTGAGCAAACACCCTGAAAGCGGTAAATTTTCTGCAAAAAGCCGCAACATTCGATATATTTTGTTAGGTCGTCATCGCCGCTTATATTACCGATTTTCCGACCGCCTCGTCACTGTGCTGGCCCTATTTGACACACGTCAAGACCCCCGAAAGCAGCCTTTCTGATTTTTGAACAAGAACCGTTATGTATCCTCCCTTTTCCCCCTTGCGCTTGTGGATTTGCGCAAGCTTTTCGTTGCTTTTTATCGGGCAATGTCAGTCTCAGTTCCGTCCGCCCCAGGTACAAATAACCGATTCCGATACGGTTGGAGCTGGCTACGCTTTCATTCGTCAGAACGACAATGAGATCGAAAACAGGGCGTATTTGGAACCAGTCTTTGACAAGCTCTTTATTCAACGCACCCAAGGCGGAAAAAAAATCAGCATTGTTCACATTGGCGATTCGCATATTCTGGGCAATTTCCTCACCCGGGAGGTGCGCGACCGCATGCAGCGCGAGTTTGGCGATGCCGGCAGGGGGCTACTTTTCCCTTACAAGTTGGCGCAATCCAATGGTGCTAAAGATTTTCTGGCAGAAACCAATTGCAAGTGGATTGGTGCAAGTTGCCAGCGTGACCTCTCTCCAGCAACCAATTTCGGGGCTGCTGGTTTCAAACTCTCTACCACCAACCCGCGCGCCGAACTCACCTTTCGTATGCGCGATACAGCCACGTCCGAGAGCCGTTTTTTTACAAAAGTGACCGTGTTTCAGCGTAAGACAGCCCTTGAATACGACCTTGAAGTGCGCGACGAAACCTCCAATCAAGTGGCTCAACTTTTTATCGAAGACGACTACGCCCGATCTTTTTATTTCGACCGCCCAGTAGGATCTGTTACGATTGCGGCCAAGAAAAACACCGCTCAGGAAAGAACTTTGACCATTGACGGTATTTCCATAGAGAACGAACTCAGTGGAGTGCTTTACCACTCTATTGGGGTAAACGGGGGAAAATACATGGATTTCGCCCGTGCAAAATACTTTACCCAGCAAGTGGCCGACCTTGAGCCAGACCTCGTCATCCTGTCTTTTGGCACCAACGAAAGCCAAGGCAACACCGACCCTAACTATATGCGTCATACGATGGATCTGCTTACCAAACAGATTCTGGAGCGCAACCCCTCCTGCCGCATCATGCTTACGACACCTGCCGACTCTTATCTCCGTGGCAAGGGACTCAACCCGCACATGGCAGAGACCAGTGAGATGATTCGACAATTCGCCCGTGAGAAAGGCTTCGCTTTATGGGACTTGTTCAATTTTTCGGGCGGGGAAAACTCTTCCGTACTTTGGAAGTCAAACAATTTAATGACCTCTGATTCAGTACATTACACCAAGCAAGGCTATGCTTTACAAGGCAAACTATTGTACCAATCTTTGATGAAGGGGTATAATGGGTTTGTGGAGGGAAAGCGGTAAGAAAAGTAAAACTAGAACGCAATCTTGATAAATTCCAAGACCTC
>JACMMM010000591.1 GCA_014379065.1 Saprospiraceae bacterium | reverse complement strand
CAATTCGGAATCACACATCCTGCTTATCCTGTAAATCCTGTCAAAATACAATCTTTCAAACAATCCACCACTGTCAACCTTTACTTTTTCAACACTGGCAAAATCACGCCAGATTCCAGCATGGGACTACGACACATCTGTACCGTACACGGCACAAAATCCTCGTCTTTGGCTTCGTATATGTTGATGAATTGCTGCGGGTTACGGTCGGCGAGCGGAAACCAACTGCTTTGTACCTGCACCATTAGTTTGTGGCCGGGCAAAAAGGTATGCGCCACATCGGGCAGTTGAAATTTCACGTTCGTCTGCAGATTAGGTTCAAAGGCATTAGGGTTGTCATAGCTATTCCGGTAACGCCCCCGGAAAATCTCGCCCCGCACCAGCATTTGATATCCACCAAGTGGCACGCCGTTTTCCACGCCCTGGAGTGTATCAGGAAAAACATCTATCAATTTGACCACAAAATCGGCGTCCGTAGTGGTGAGGATCACCCAAAGGTCGGCCAGTACAGGGCCCGTCACGGTAATCGGGTTTGACAGCGCATCGGTTTGATACACCAGCACATCCGGACGGCGGGCGGCAAATCGCTGGTCGTCTGTCATGTACTCGCGTGTGCGGCGAAGGTGTATGTCCTCAGTGTAAGGAACGGGTTTGGCCGGGTCGCTGATATAATGATCCACAGGGGATTGACGATCAATGGCGGGTTTTTGGGCTGATAATTTGCCTTTGGGCTGGAAATAAAATTTTTGGTACTCAATGTTTTTAGGTGGCCATGCATCGTAAGTAGTCCATTTATTGCTGCCTGTTTCGAAAATATAGGCTTCGGGAAGATCCATTTTCCCCTGATCTTTCAAGTAGTATTCAAAAAATTTGAACTCGATTTCGCGTTGATAGAAATCGCTGGTCGCTTGTCCAAAAACTACATTTCCAAGCCTTTCTCCTGTGGTACGCGCCCACCCCCCGTGTACCCAAGGCCCCATGACGAGGGTGTTGGGGTGTGTTGTTGGGTTCTGTTTTTCAAGGGCTTTGTAGGTGTTCCATGCCCCCCAGCAGTCCTCCGCATCAAAGAGTCCACCAACAGTCATTACGGCCGGCATTACGTTTTTGAGGTGGGGGCGCGGGTTGCGGGCTTTCCACCAGTCATCGTAATTGGGATGCGACATGAGATCGTTCCAGAAAGGGATTTTCCCCATCTCATACTTCGTTGCGAAATTGCGCAATGCACCCGCACGTAGGTAAAAATCATAATTGTCAGACGTGTTCCATTGACTGAACCCGGGTTGGCTATCCATAGTAGGCTTGGAGCGGACTTTGCCAAAACCAGAGTAAAATCCAAAGCCATCCATCAGCATAAACGCGCCGTTGTGATGAAAATCGTCCCCGACAAACCAATCCGTCACAGGTGCTTGCGGCGACACTGCTTTGATCGCAGGATGGCCCGCCAAAATCGCCATGGTGGCATAAAAGCCGGGGTAAGAAATACCCATCACGCCCACCCGTCCATTGTTGTTGGAAGCATTTTTCAGCAGCCAATCCACGGTGTCGTAGGTATCCGAGCTTTCGTCCGTTTGCTTTTTCCCTTTTGGAGACGGGTCTGTCGTTGGGATAAAAGGCCGCACATCTACAAAATCGCCTTCGCTCATATAACGCCCGCGCACATCCTGAAAAACAAAAATATAGCCCGCTTGAGCGAGGTTCATGTTTTGAAAATTAGTGGTAAAAGCTCCTGTGCCATAAGGAGAGCAGGAATATGGTGTACGACGTAGAATGATGGGATAAGGCTTGCTTTGGTCTTTGGGCGAGTATATGGAGGTAAACAATTGCTTCCCATCGCGCATCGGAATCATGACTTCCCGTTTTATAAAATTGTCGCGTATAAAAGCAGAATCGAGTTGGATTTGGTTTTGGGCTTCAAGAGAAAGTGCAACAAAGAAGGCGAAAAAGTGGATTGGAAAAAATTTCATGATAGTGTTTAGTTGGGTGTAACATAATGGTTGCTCAAAAGTCTGGCAAGTGTTTGGAAGTTTCATTACAGAATTATGACTATTCATCGGGCCAAAGTGTCAGTCCATCGTATTTGAGCAGGCAACTGCAACCTCTTTTAGTGAACCTTTGTCTATCAAGCCAAATAAAATTAAGGATATCTGGATGTTGGACTTTTTACCCGCCGTAGGCTTGTCGAAGGAGGGTGGGCGTTGGATTATTAAACTGACGCAATTTTCAAACAATCCGTGATCCAATCAGTTAACTACTAATGTTCAAAGTATATGAAAACGAAACTTTTTGCTGTGCTGTTTTTTGCATTCACCCTCAACCAAATAGAAACTCATGCTACTACTACTTTTAACCCTGCTTTGCGGACTTCGTCTGCCTTGGCTGATGAAAAGGCCTTCGTTAAATCTACGGCCGACCAACCCACCTTCGCTAAAGCTACGGCGGCAAAAGGCGGCGACCCAGTCGACATCAAAGTCGTCGTCTCACAAAAGCGCATCTGGCTCGTAGCCGATGAAATGCCGATGAAATGCCTGAAAACGCAAATAAAAAATGCTGAAGGTAAAATTGTCCTTGAAAAATGCTTTTCATCCAAATGTGCAGAATGGTTTTTGAACATCGAAGCACTCCCGAAAGGTGAATACACCTTGTATCTTGGGGATCGAGTCGAAAAATTCAAAAAATGAGGTATTTATCCGTCGTAGTTTAAACGAAGACGATATTTTTGCGCTGGGATATTATTTTGCCCCTCAAGCGGCTTCTGAAAAGTTCGGAAGCCGCTTTTTCTTTACGACAAAAGAAACTCATCGTAGTTTTCTGGGGTCACCACCAGTGTTTCTTGAACGGAATATTTTTCCAAAAAAGTAGCGGGAAAGCGGACTTTTGCCTTTGAAGACCATTTGAATTCAAAGGCTCGAAACTGTCCGTCCAATTCTTCAAGGTAGTCAATTTCCTGTTGGTTGACCGTCCGCCAAAAGTAGCTATGGGCAAAAGTGCGTGCGTATTCAATTCGTTTTCGCCTTTCGCCAACAAGGTAATTTTCCCAGAGTGGGCCGATATCAGTACGGCTTTCGAGCACAGAAAAATTGCCGATCACGGCATTTCTCACACCATTGTCATAGAAATACACTTTCCGGCTTTTGCGTATCTCGTTGCGTTCATTGCGGCTGAGGGCGGCAGTCGGAACACGATATAGGCTTTTTCTAACAAGTCTATGTATTTTTCAACGGTTTGGGGAGATGCTCCTACCAATTGAGCCAGTTCGTTATATCGCACTTCGCTGCTCACCCGAAAAGTACCCATTTTTAATATTCAATTTTAAAAAAAAGGTCATTTTTTTAAATTTAATTTATTAAATGTTCGCCCACTTATCCACTTTTTTCCAACATTCCAGCGCACGTTCCATCGGTTTGGTATTCGCCGTACAAGGTCTCCTTTTTGGGACTTGGGCGGCACTCATCCCGTTTGTCAAGCACAAATTTGGTCTCGATGAGGCTCAATTGGGGTTGTTGCTGCTCTCCTTGCAAGGCGGCGTGATGTTGATGAATCCGTTTTCCGTGCCGATTCTGCACCGTTTTGGCGCGCCCGCTGCCGCTTTGGGTTCGCTGGTGGCTGCGGCGGTTTTTTTTTCGCTGCCCATGCTTGCACCCAGTATATGGTCTTTAGCCATCGTCTTGTTCTTTGCAGGCGCAGGGTTCGCTTCCGTGAACGTGGCCATCAACACCTGTGCGACCATGCTCGAAACACGCGACCAGGTGGGCATTATGTCCACCTGCCATGCATTGTGGTCGTCGGGTGCCATGATTGGTTCTGCCTTGGCTGGTACGGCAACCGGGCTGGGCGTATTGCCAGCATGGTGGTCGGGCGGCGTGGCTGCTTTTGTGATTTTCACGGCTTGGATGCTGCGCAATCAGCTGCTCCCTTTAGAAAAAGGCGGCCAACACAAACATACTGCACAAAGCGGTCAGAAATTCGCATGGCCTAGTGCGGGTCTTTGGTTGATCATATTCCTTAGCCTCTGTACCAATGTTACCGAAGGGACGATGGCGGACTGGTCGGCGGTATTCATGCGCGACGTGGTGCTGAGCGAGGAATTCGCCGTGGGATGGGGCTTTGCTGCGTACGCCTTTTGCATGGCCGCAGGGCGTTTTATGGGTGATGCGCTGATCGGGCGTTTTGGCGCAGCGGTGGTGTTGCGGATGGGTGGCGCCGTGGCAGCTGCGGGCTTGTTCTTGCTGGCAGCTTTTCCGCATATGCCCTTTGCACTGCTTTGGTTTGCGATGGTGGGCGCCGGGGTTTCGCTGGGGGCACCAGTTTTGTATGCAGCAGCAGCGCGGGCTCCAGGTATGGCTCAAGGCGCGGGGCTGGCCACGATGAACACCTTTGCAATGGTCGGCTTTTTTGGCGGGCCAGTACTGATTGGCTTTTTGGCAAAAATGTGGAGTTTGCCGGCGGCGTTTGCGGTAGTGGGCGCTGCAGCACTGTGGTGGGCATGGCAGGCGAAGGGCGTGAAGAAGTGACACTTTTTTGAAAAGTGTCACTTCTGTTTCTACCTTTCGGACACAAAACCAATCATCCTACCCCCCACCGCCATGCAAAAAATAGCCGCCTTTCTCCTGTCTATTGGACTTTTCGCCTCCTTTTTTTCTTGTAAAAACAGCAACACCGCCGCCGCCGTCGGCCTTTCGGGGCGCCCGCTCCGATATGTGGCCTACGTCGGTTTTAATTATCAAGACACCGCAAAAGCACGCTCAAACAGTTATACAGACTCGCTGCACCTGATTGCGCTGGAAGCATATCTTAAGCAACTCAATGCCAAGGATTACGGCCCTGAATAT
>JACMMM010000590.1 GCA_014379065.1 Saprospiraceae bacterium | reverse complement strand
GTGCTCCTGAAGGGCGACGTGACCGTCGTGCGGTAATGTTGGGCAACCAAGGCTTTTAGAATACAGCGGCCCCCGGGATTTCTTTTGGATCTCGGGGGCCGCTTTTTATGAAAAATTGCTGCAAAAATCTTCACATACCCTTCGCATATTATGTTTGAACACAAGTCTGAACCGCTTTTGCCGCGTCGTCATTTTGTGCTCCGCGCCTTGCGTTATGCTGCATTTGCAGCACTGGTTATTGGCATTTCACTTTTTCTGGGAATGGTCGGTTATCGCGTTTATGCAGGGATTGGCTGGATCGAGTCGTTTTACAATGCGTCTATGATCCTGACGGGTATGGGGCCAGGTTTGGATATTGAGGCGTTGCCATTGGAAAAACAGGCGGGAGTTCAACTTTTTGCTGGGCTGTATGCACTCTATAGTGGGGTGGTGTTTCTCGTGGCATCTAGTTTGATTTTGTCGCCTTTGTTGCACCGGTTTTTTCATAAGATGCATTTGGAAATTCAAGAATGAGGGTCGGTTTCGACGATCAGGTTAAAACAGAAGCCACCTGATCGAATCCGATCAGGTGGCTTCTGTTTTAACCATGAAGATTTGTCAAACAGCATCCAGCACCGTATCCAACGTAAGCGCCAGCACATCGCCCGCAATCCCCTCAAACTTGCTTTTGGAAATGGTAGCTTCCGATAAAAGTTCGATTTTTAGTTGCGCCCAGCGGCCCTTCACCAGCATCTCGAAATCGCCCGGCTCGATTTTTTCGTCGGCCAAAAGTTTGGCGTAGCGTTTCGTATCTTTTTTGAGTTCGGCTTGAAGTTTTTTGGCCACTTTTTCATAGCGCTCTTTGTTGCGCTTGATGTGTTTGCCTACCAACCCAACGATTTGATCGTCAAGATTGTCAAGGCCCTTTTCGATGTTTTTTTGTTTGTCTGGCATGGATTGTATTAGTGTTAAGTGGTCAGTGATTAGTGGTAAGTGTTAAGTGATTAGTGTTAAGTGTTAAGTGGTAAGCGATCACTTAACGCTTAACACTAATCACTTACCACTAATCTTCTACTACTTTCGAGCCAACTCGGCCTTTCTAATGGCATCGAGGCTCTTGGTCACTTGAGCGGTGGCTTCTTTAACAACGTCTTTGTCGAGCATTCCCTTGTCCTTCCAACGGGCGAGGAAAGGCGTTACGAGGTCGCTTTGAAGGGTCGTCCAAGAAGCTGCGATTTCCTTGTTCTTTTTTACCCCTTCGGCGTGTTTCACGGCATTGGCAAGCGCATCGCTCACTTTTTTGATGGCCTCACTGTTTGCAGAGAACTTGCTCGTAGCGGCTTTTCCCATCAAGTCGGTAAGCATTGTCGAAAGATTGGTCGCATTGTCGAGGCCAACCTTGTCGAATTTGCTACAAGACTGTAAGGTGCTGGCTGCGCCTAAGAGTAAGAGCCCTAACATCAGCGAACTAAGAGAGTTACGGAAGGTTTTCATACCTGTGGTTGAATTTTGTACCCCGGAACGCTGTTCCGGGAAGAATTATGGTGGAAGTTGAGAGTGTTGAGTGTTGAGGATGTTTAGGGTTTAGAATGTTGAGTAGGGTACTTTAAAACGCCCCGCAAGTTATTGGCAAGTTCTCAAAAACCAGATGAAATTTTTTCAAGCGCCGTTTCTAAAAGACGACGGACGCTTTGAGCGGGGTTTCGACTGAATTGACCCGCTGCCCGATTGGCCAAAATAGCGCTCAAGGACAACGCCCGATGCCCCATCAATTGTGACAAACCGTAAATTGCAGCCGTTTCCATTTCCAGATTTACAATTCTTTTTTCTTGAAATTCAAAGGATTGCAGCAAATCCAGATAACGAGGTTGTCGTACGATAGCACGGAGTTGGCGGCCTTGCGGGCCGTAAAAACCGGGATTGGTAGCCGTGATCCCTTGGTGGAAATTTTCTGTGAAATATTGCAACAAACCTTGGTCGGCTTCCGCGAAATAAGGCGCGAGCGGGAAATCCCAGGCGCCATTGCAATGGTTTCGCAATGCAGCCAGGAGTGGATGGTTTTGTTGTTCAGCTGCATCATAAAACTGCAACAGCCCATCCATTCCAATCGCCCCATATGATGCGACAAAAGCATCCACAGGCACTTCAAGTTGCAAACTCCCTGCCGTCCCTAGTCGAATAAAAGTTAAGGGTGTTAACTGGGGTTTCAGCATCCGAGTCGTCAGGTCAATGTTGAAAAGTGCATCTAGTTCGTTCAGCACAATGTCCACATTGTCAGGCCCAATGCCCGTGCTGATAACACTGAGTCGGGTCTTGCCAAGCCAGCCGGTGTGGGTCACGAACTCACGCTTGCGGACCCGCGTCTCCACCCGGTCGAAATAGCGGCTTACTTGTGCCACGCGATCCGGGTCACCCACCGTAATAATAAGGGGCGCAACCTGTTCGGGTTGCAAATGCAGGTGGTAGATACTGCCGTCTTTGTTCAGAATGAGTTCGGAAGATTTCATCTTTTTTAAGCGGACAAATCTACGCTTACCTACTTTCCTAAAAGAAGAATGTTGCGCTCCCTTTCAGAAAAAACGGTGTGCCCGGCGTGTAATGAAGTTCCGACACCGGCTCAGGCTCGTCAAAAAGACGACTTTCCGTGTTAAACTGGGCCTCGTTCCATTCTATATTCAAGATATTCTCAAACGACAGACCAAACTCGCACTTGCGTGCAGTGTAGGTGATGCCGCCGTCCAGCACGGTATAGCCTTTCGCGGTTACGGTGTTGTTTTCATTGGCCGGCCGGTCAGCAACGTGTCGGTAGCGGAGACTTGCATTCAGCCCCTTACCAAACTTAGTGGTCAGACCCCCGATGCTGGTAAACGTAGGGGCCAGTGGGATGTAATCCTCGCCTTCCCCAGCTTCTCGGCTTCGCGGCACCGTATAATTCAAATCTACATCCATGAAAAGCCAGTCGGTAGCCTGATACCGGCCAGAAAAGTCTAAACCGTAGCGTCGCGTTTTGCCGGAAGGCTCGACTACCGCTGCATCACCGACATAAACAAATTCTTGCTCAAGGTCGAGAAACCAACCCGCTACATTTAACACCAAGCGCGGAATAGGTTTGATAAACGTACCAAGATCAAGGCCGTAAGCCTTAGGCAATATGTCAATCCCGTCCCGCGGCACGACTACTCGGGTATCGTTGGAATGAAATCCAATGCCCGATTTGAGGTAAACCTGCACGTTCGGACTGGCATTATAATAGAAATTCAATTTCGGGCTTGCCGTATTGGCGTACACCACGGGGTGGTCGTAAATGCTGTCTAATTGGTTTACATAACCAAAACTAAACTGGTCGAAACGGAGCCCGGCATTCACCGAAAATCGTTCGCTCACTTTCAATACCTCGTCCACATACAACGCGGCATTCAATTGGTCAATATCGCCCAATGCCAAGTAATTGATCAATCGGTTGCGCTTCGCGGTGTGGGCCAATTCACTTCCTTTGGTCTTGTCATAACGAATATTAAGGCCCACCTCAGAGCGAAGCGACATAGACCCGAGTTCGCGTTCGGCCATGTAGGATAGATTCGAGCCAAATATATCGCGACTTTCGACTTGGCGGATCTCGTCTCCGTTGACAGGATCTTGGAGAAAGAAGGTAAAATTGGAATACAGACGAAACTGGTTTTTGACATAGAAGACCTGATTGCGCAGCAGGTCGCCGTTTTCGAGGGTTTTCAATAATTGGATATTGGCGTTGGTGCGACTGGTATTGCCACCTTCATTGTCGTCAATGGCCCCGAAACGATCAATGATACCACGCTTCACTGCCCGGTCAGGAATTTGGCCAGAAGCTTCCCAGCGACTCGTGAACGTTGATAAGGAGGCCGTGAGTACCTTGTCCGTGCCGATAAGGCCGTGATACTTGCCCATCAAATTAATGCGGTTAAAATGCTGGGGGCTTTCAAATGGGCCGTTGGTAAAGGTAAAATCGGAGGCGAAATAGGCATTTTGGCGATTGTCGGGATTGCCTTTCAGCAAGTCAATCAATCCAACGGCGCGGTAGCTGTCAAAACGCCCTGCTTCAAATTTGAGTGAACTGTGGCTGAGCGCGTTCCGGGTATTGAAATTGGCGTAGCCTGCCGTGGTGAAATCGCCCTGTTGCGTGTAGTAGGGGCCTTTGTTAAAATCCACGTTGTCAATGAGTTCCGGGATTAGAAAATGCAAATCGGCATACCCCTGTCCGTGGGCATGGCTGACCATGTTCACGGGCATCCCATCTACCGACACCCGAATGTCGGTGCCATGGTCAATGTCGAATCCGCGCAAGTAGATTTGCTCCGCCTTGCCGCCCCCGGCATGTTGAGCGGTAATCAAGCCCGGAATCATGCGCAGCACATCCTGTGAGGAGCGGGTAGGGCGTAGTTCCAAGTCAATTTTGTTGAGGATGGTCATCGTTTTGGAAAGATCGCGTTGGCCGTTCACGACGATTTCATCGAGGTTGAGGGCCGCAGGCTTCAAGCGAATTTCAATGGACGCGCTGGTGCTTGCTTGCACATTTTGGGTAATAAAACCGACAAAAGAGACCGTTAATTCATAAGATTCTCCATCCAGGTTCTTCATTTTGAACGCTCCTAATTCGTCACTCGTGGTGCCTATGTTCAGGGAAGGGATAAAAATGGTTGCCCCTGTGATGACTTCTCCAGTGGAGGCGTCGGTTACGCGACCGATGATATTGTGGGCATTGAGCCAAAGGGTGTTGAGCAGAAGGAGGCCTGCAAATGTTATTTTCGAAAGAGAAAGATTTTTCATTTTGAAATATTTTAAACGAGCCGGACACCGCTGGATGTGCAGGTGTGCCTATGCTTCAAGATATAGCAAAGTTTTAGGAAGGCGCTAGCCCAACAAAGACGATAATGACTTCTAATGCAGGAAAACAGGGGAAAATCAAGACTGTTTTGGCGGGAGGAAAACACGTGGCTTGACGCCTCCAGGAAGACTGAAAGGTTGGCTTGGAAAAGCAACAAATGATCTGGAAGTCAATTTATGGCCTTCAGAAATAGCCAATGGGGAATAGTGGGTTGACAAATCGAATTTGCTGCCCGAAATCTCAGAAAATGTGCCGGGCTGATTTTGTTCATTACTCAGCAGGTGTACCATTTCAGCGGCTACATGCGCTTGGCCTTTCTTGCCATGATGAACGTGCTGGATATGTGCCTGGTGCCAAAAAACGTGGGCTACCATATCGGCTACCAAAGGCAACAGGCCTGCGCAGGAAGCGCCGAGGTAAGTCGTCAAAAGAAGCCAGGCCGTTGTTTTTTTCATGTTGCGTTGGTAAGCAAATATACGCAACAATGCAGGGTTTGGTTTTCGGATAGGCTCTGATATTATTGGCTTGTAGCACCTACGTCAGTAGAACCGGCCGTTATATTATCGAAAAGGTGGGTAGCACCAAAACAACTCGGTTTGAACGAGCCAAAGTTCCGGTGCTACCCACCTCTAAAATAATTGAATTGACCTTGCTTCCGACGTTTAGGGTGCTACGCACCTGCCGTTCAAAATTCATGACGACTCACGCTTGGCTTTAAAAGCCAATCACTTCAACAACGTTACGTTGCCTTTTGACTCGTAAATATCGCCGTTGCCACAAGTCAACAACACGTACCAGGCGAATGCATCTGGAGTGGCTTCTTTGCCTTTGTAAGTCCCATCCCAGCCTAGTGCGTTGGGGTCATTCGTTTCGTACACAATCTCACCCCAGCGATCCCAGATGATGAATTTCAAGGCCGTCATGCCAGCGGCAAGCGGTATGAAAAAGTCGTTTTTCTGGTCGTTGTTTGGTGTAAATGCCTTTGGAATAAAGACAAAGGGCGAAATACATTCATTGTGCCTGAAGATTACCATTACAGTGTCCGTGGCAGTACAGCCATCTTCTGTTGTCACTGTTACGGTGTAAATCGTTGTCTCCGTGGGTGTTGCCTCGGTTTGTGCTGTATGTGGGCTGCTGAGGGTGCCCGGTGGTGTCCATTCATAACTGACCACCGTGCCGTTTCCGCCAGGAGTCGCAGTCAGGATGGTGGTGGGATTCTCCAAAGTAACCACATCCGGCGTGGCATCAGCATCTACAGAAACAGAGGTCACATTTACCGTAAAACTCAGGGTGTCCTTGCAGCCATATTGGTTGGTCACAATAACCACGTAAGTAGTAGTGTCGTCTGGAGAAACAACAAGGTCACAACCCGTAGGCAAATCTGGGCCCCAATCACAGGTCAAATTGTCGCCTGGAATAAGATTCGTAAACATCAGGGCAGCCTCTTCACCCAGACAAATGTCGTGGTCTGCAGGAATAACTTGAATTTCCGGGATCTTAAGGTCAATCAGGATGGAATCTACCGTAGGACAGACCGCATCACCGCTTGCTCGTACAAAATAGATACCGTTGGGCATGACATGAACCGTTTTCAGGGTATCAAAAACAGGCATGAACGTGTCTGAAGTAGACCATTCGAATTTGGTCGCACCGATACTTTGAGCGATGAGCAGCCAATCATCAGCACTGCAAACCGACGAAGCCGAGTCGGCTACTATGTGTACATCGCTGCTGGGTTTGAAGCCCACAGCCAACGAGTAAGTCACAGAGCAAGCCCCTTGGCTGATCGTTGCAGTATAGACCGTCGGCACTTTAGGCGAAACTACCGGATTTGGATCGTGCTCCTGCCCAAGCAAAGTAGGATCTAGTGGCACCGAACCCCACTCATAATCTGCGTCGGGATCAATTCCAACCGGGTGGTTCAAACGAATAGAGTCACCAAGACAGATTTTCAAAGAGTCGTCAAGGATATCACTGATGATATACAACGTTATCGAATCCGTAGCTGTGGCAGTGCAATGGTTGATATCGGTCAATGTGAGCGCTACAAAATAGGTGCCCTCGCCGGGGTAAGTTATAATCGGGTTTTGCACGGTGGAAGTAGCAGGTGTCCCGCCGGGGAATTTCCAGTCCCAGAAATTGCTGCCTGTGTGGTTGGTAGTGCCGTTGAATTGGATAACGGCCTCCAACGCACAATTCACATAGGAGTGGGCAATGCCAACGGTCAGAGCAGAATCAAAAACGGTGATCGTAGAGCTCCAGGGGCCAAGGCAGGGAGAGACGACTGATGGGGTGAACACGGGCGTGTATACACCCGCCGAATCATAAGTGTGGACAGGGTTTACATCATTACTGACCGGGCTACTATCACCGAAATCCCAACTGCCTCCAATGCCGGTCGGATTTGTGAAGCTCACTACGAGGCCATGGCAGAGGCCTATTGAAATTTGCCCTGAAAGGTCTATGGTGTCGAGGATTTTGACAGGGAAGCTCAGGGAATCGGTACAAACCGTGTTGGCCTCATTTACGATGATCACGCTCACGATGTAGTCGCCGGCTGGGCCGTTGAGTACTGGGTTGGGAGATGTCGAGTCAGAGAGCATGGCAGGGGCATCGACCGACCACAGGTAGCTAACCCCTTGCGGTGTGACGTTCACCGACAAGGCCAGTGGCAGACCTGAGCAAACAGTGTCTACTGCAGCCGGATTAACGCTGACATTCACGCCCTGGCCTGTTACTGAAACCTGCCCCACAGCAGTACAGGTACTGCTGCCAGCAACGGTAGCGGTGGCCGTATAAACGACTGTGTCGGCCGTGGCTGGCAATGTGACCGTGCCACCAGAAGAAGGTATCACGACGCCGTTGGGATCAGTCCAGACAATGGTCGCTGGTATGTTCGTAGTGGCTGAGACCTGTGCCGAAGCGCTGCAGGTCAGTATCAACGTTTGGGACAGGGTCAGTTCCAGAGAATCTATAGCTTGGACAGCGATGCTGGCCGTGGCGCTACAGTTGTTGCCGTCGGTGGCGGTGAGCATGTATGTTGCACCCGGGGCTGCCATAAAGCAGAGCGAGTCGGAAGTGGCCTCTACGGCCGGCTCCCAGGCATATCCATAGTCAGTGCTCCCACCGATGACGCAAAGCTTGACCGGGTCTCCAGAGCAGTTTAGCCCGCTGGCGTCCAGACTGATGGCGATGGGCGGGCTCAGGCCGATGTTGACGGAGGCTGTGGCGGAGCAGGTGTTCACGTCGGTGGCGGTGACCGTGTATGTTGATCCCGGGGCGGCCATGAAGCACAGCGAGTCCAGGTTGGCCACGTCCGGCTCCCAGTCATAGCCGTAGTCCAGGCCAGTGCCGCCAATTATGCAAATTTTGACGGGGTTCCCGTTGCAGTTCAGGGTTGCGGAGTCGAGGGCGACGGAGATGTCCGGTATGCCTGGAACGTAGAACACCAGGGTGTCGGCATCGGTGCAGCCCTGTGCCGAGGTGGCGACGATCTGCACGGTGTCGGTCTGGTGCACGGGCAGCAGGACCTCGAAGGGGTTGCCGCCGGGCACGGGCACGCCGTTGATGAACCACTGGACCGAAGTGATGGTGCTGAGGGGGTCCGTGGCGGTACCGGCGAACTTGATCTTGCTGAGGGCTATTCCGCACTCGACGACCTCGGCGCTGGCGATGGCGGCGCTGGGGTCCGAGAGGAGGTGTATGACGACCGGTGCCTGTGCGGAGCATCCCGCCGCGTCGGTCACCGTGACGGTGTAGGTGC
>JACMMM010000589.1 GCA_014379065.1 Saprospiraceae bacterium | reverse complement strand
GGCGTAATCCCTGCCGGTAACTTTACTCCAGTGACTTTTTGTATTAACAACAACAGACCGCAGTTGGCTGCGGGGTATAGCAAGGATCCGTTAGGATATCGTGAAGCCCGTTGTTGTTAATACAAAAAGTCACTGGAGTAAAGTTACCGGCAGGGATTACGCCCCCCCCATTCGCTGGCGGAAGTATTTGAAAGCCGGTACTATTAATCCAGCCAACGGTCCAGCCCGGTAATGTTACTATTGAACTGGGATCAATGCCATTAGCGAGGAAATAAAAATTTGTGACACAAGATGGTGTCGCGCTGATGTAGGTGAAACTGTAGCAACATTTGCCAGGCGTGTTTTGGTTTTGAGTTATCCAGGATGTAACCGTGCTACAGCAATTATAACATACGCCAAAATTTTGAACAGCTTGTGATTGCTGCATCAGGTCAATAAACACCTTGCCGCTTAGGGGGAAATTGGGTGTCCAGCCTGGTTGAACAGCCAACTTGACCCAATAGTGACCTGGTGGCAAATCCTCATTATAAAAGCCATTGGAATCCGAGGTGTCCTCTGCCACAATATTACCTTGATCATCCAAAAACTGAACCACCCAGCCTGAAAGCACGGGCTGGTTCAGATAAGGCATAGAATCGCAAGTTTGATAAATTACCCCTGAAACGGGCTTGGTCAACTGGCAGTTACCAAAATTTCGTACCACCTGCTGAGAAGGGGTCAAATCCACGCTGTATCGGCCATTGGCTGGCACCTTGGGCATCCAGCCAGGCTGCTGCGTCTCCTTTACCACATAGATTCCAGCAGGCAAATCGTAAAAGCCATAGCCTCCACCCGCGTCGGTCAATTGTTCATTGAGAACATTGTCATCAACATCAAGCAATTGGATCGTCCAACCGGAAAGCACGGGTTGATTACTATACGGCAGGCTGCTACACTCGCGATATTTCACCCCGATGATGCTGGCATCTTTCGGGTCTGGGCAAGATTCGATGGGGATCCCGCCAAAGATCTCACAGCCCACCATCGCACAATCGTCCAGATAGGCTATGTTCATCGTCGTGTTCAAATCGTGCGGGAGCGTGAAAAGGAGCGGCACCTGGTTGCCCAATGGCACAAAGCCCTGATTGTGATGCACCCACAGTTCTGAGGAGCTGATCTCTTGCACCGAAAATCCCGCCGCGGTATTGACAACAAAAGAGGAAAATGTACCCGACTCGAGAATGTACCTGATTTCGATGAAACATTCTGAGGTGCTGTTGTACCGCGCCCGGAATTTACAATCTTCATATTGCTCAAAAGAGAAATCTATGCCGCTGCACGGGCCTTGGGCTTTCAAACCGTTCGTAAAAAACAGCAAGAACAGGGTAAAGAATACCGGCATCCGCCGATATTTGCAGAATGCTGGGCTTTCCCCATCATGATTGGTGTTGAAATTTTTCATATTGCAATACGATTTTGATACTGAGAAAAATTTTGAAGATTGACTTGTCAGTTATTCACCTTATTTTGTCTCGTTCCGCCCATTTATCTCCCCGCGCTTTCATTTTGTAACCGTCAAGAAAAAAATTTTCAAAAATGATGAAAACGCTTTCCCTTATGTGCTTCGTCGCATTGCTTTGCGTTGGCAATTCCAATTTGGCATTTGGGCAAAATCCGGTTTTGTCCGACCCAACCGATGCTGCTTCAGCTCGGCAATTGTTAGCTGATGCAATCATCCTTTGCGATTCCGGTCAATACCAGCTGGCCGAAAAAAACGCCGAACGAGCTTACAGGTTTTTCCGCCAAAGCTCCGACAGCCAGCCTTCCGACTTGGCCGAAGCGGCTTACCAGACAGGGCGGTGTTTTTTTGGACAAAGCCAGAATTCGGTCGCCCAAGGCTATTTTGAAGAGGCCAGTAAAATTTGGGCAACCTTCTACCCACAAGGCTCACAGCGCACCGCTGATGCCCTTCACTTTGTTTCACGCTGTCTTTTTCGTGAGGACAAAACCGACCAGGCACTCATTGTTTGCACACAAGCTTATGAAATAAGGAAAAAACTGCAGCCCTCCAATCCTTGTGGTTTGTCCGAATCGCTGCGTTTGATTGGGCACATCAATTTGGAACTCGGGCGATACCAGAAGGCCATTGAACATTTAGAAAGTGCTTTACCGATCCAAAAAATATGCGCGGGGGAAGAAAGTGCTGGCTTGGCGAATATACTTAGAAACCTTGGCACAGCCTATCTCCGAAGCGGAGATTACCAGAAATCCATCGCTATTCAAGAGCAGGCATTGGTCATCAGGCAGAAAGTTTTGCCTCCATTCCATGCCGATATCGGCAGTTCCTATTATGAGCTTGGTTCTGTGTACAAAGCCTTGCTTAAGTTCAACGATGCCCTTTTTTATTTTGAAAAGGCACTCGAAATCCAACGCAAAAACGCGAAGGAAGAGAATATGATGGTCGCTGCCACCTATTCTGAGATAGGCCAGTGTTACGTCTCTCAGCGCGATTTCTCCAAGGCATTGACCTATTTTGAAAAAGAAAATGACATTATGATGCGGTCAAAGGTCACTGATGATATGGTATATGTTTATCTATGTGCAGACATGGCGCAAACTCAATCTGCCCTAAAAAACTATCCTGCGGCAATCGAATGGAATGACAAGATGGTTGCGATTTGGAGGAAATTTCATAAAAACATTGATTCGCAACTTGCTTCTTTGTTAACCCGACAAGCTTTGGCAAGACTCAGCAATGGCGATTTTGAAATCGCTTGCGGCCAATATCAAGAAGCCAAACAAATTTGGGAGGCACTGTATGGCAAGGAAAACCCCGCAGCTTCCCTCGCCGATGGGGGTTTGGCAAATACTTACCGAAAATGGTATCAAAAAACCGGGCAAGACAGCCTGCTTGTAAAAGCCCGCAAGCATTATCGGCTGTTTGAAGCCGGGGTTGAAAAAAAGCTGCTAACCGAGACTTCCGCAGATGCTCAAAAAAAGAAACTGGCAGAGTCATTGCCGATTTTTTCAAAAGCCATAGATACGGAACTCATTTTCCTAAAAAAGCACCCTGGAGACTCCGCCGCTCTCGAAAATGCCTGGCAACTCAGCGAAGCCATGCATGGCTACCTGCTTTTGCTGTCCACACAAGAAGCCAATGCACGGCATTTTGCAGGTATTCCAGATCTGGAGTTGAGCCGAGATTCCCTGCTCCGTGTACAAACCACAGCCCTAGAAAAAAAGCGCCGCTCGCTCATCGAAAGCCAGGGCTTGAGCCTCACAGATTCGCTCGTGCTTGCCCTGAGCGTTCAGATATCTGCCAAAAAAGGAGAGGCCCGACAGTTGCAAGCCTTTTTGGAAAAAAGCTACCCCGACTATTTCCGCCTGAAATATCAGCTCGAAACCTCCTCGTTGAAAAAGACTCAAGAACTCCTCAGCCCCCAACAAACACTGCTCGAATATTTCACAGGCGACTCCTCCATTTTTGTTTTTCTGGTCCAGCCCGAAGGCAGCCGGATGATAGAACTTCCCCTTGATTTCCCACTGAACAGTTGGGTGCAATCTTTCTGTGAAGGCATTTCCGGGTATCACACCAGCACCCAAAAAACACCCGCGCTCTACCAAAAAACCGTACTTCAGTACGCTGATGCGGCCCAAAAACTCTACGAAAAATTGCTCGCGCCTATTGCCAAATCACTCACATCCGAGATCATTGTCGTGCCAGGCGACGGGTTTGCCAATTTGCCTTTCGAAGCACTCCTTTCTGCTGCCCCCAAGGATTTAAGCAGTTTCAACACATACCCGTTTTTGCTGCGCAGCCACAGCTTTCAGTATGCTTATTCAGCCACCATGCTGCACCAGATGATTGCTCGGCAACACCACCAAATACCGGCGGGAGGGCTACTGGCATTTGCTCCGTTTTTCGAGGAGGACACAGTGGGTTTGGTTCTTCGATTGAAACAAGACGAAGCCGTTCGGCTGGGGCTATCAGCATTGCCATTTTCCGGTGAAGAAGTTTTTCGGGCAAAAAAGCGCTACGCCGGCAACTCAGAAGTGCTGACCGGCAAGGCTGGTACGAAGCAAAAATTTCTGGAATTGGCCGCGCATTATAAAATTCTACACCTGGCTACACACGGCAAAGCCAATTACCTCGCCGGCGATTTTTCTTTTTTGGCATTTGCCGGTGACGACGGAACCCCCGAAAATAGGTTGCTATCCGTAGGCGAATTGTACAATTTGTCGCTGAATGCTGATTTGGTGCTACTCTCTGCCTGCGAAACAGGCATCGGCGAACAGCAGCGCGGTGAGGGGGTGGTGAGCCTGGCGCGGGCCTTTGCATTTGCCGGGGCTAAGAGTATCGTGGCTTCGCTGTGGAGCGTCAATGACAAATCCACGATGCTGGTAATGGATAACTTTTATGCTGGGCTAAAAATGGGCAAACCCAAAAACGTGGCGCTTGCCAATGCAAAACTTCGGTATTTGGAGAAAAATCCTGGGCAGCCATCGCACCCGTTTTTCTGGGCGGGATTTGTGGGTGTGGGGGATATGGGCGCAATTAAAAATTGAGAATGATTTCCCCTTGCAGTTTCAGTGCTTTGGCGCGAAACGGGAAGTCATCCTCTTCCACCATTTTAGCGAGCAAATTCTTGGCCGTTTCTATGTTTCCGAGGGCAATCTGGCACAGCAAAAAATTCCAGCGGGCCTCGTGTCTGAACTGGAAACTGTCTTTCAAAGCATCAAAATCCTTTGCGGCACCCGAAAACTGTCCGATATTAAATCGGGCATTCGCACGGATATAGCGCGCTCCTTCGTCCTGCATCACCTGTTTGTCATCCTTTAAAAGTTCGGCGGCAAGACGGAAATTTTGATTGTAAAAAGCATCGGCGGCGCGTTGAGTCTGTGTTTTGGGGGATGTATCACCTGCTTGCTGGGCGGCATCACGCACAAAAGTTTGAGAAGGCTGATCGTGAAATTCACGAGCCAAAGCTATCAACTGCGGTTTTCCCTTAGGCTTTTCCGTTGGTTTTTTAGGCTGAAATTCATCCGGAATTGGGGTCGGTATTTGGTTTGGGGGTGTTTTGAGGGTGTCTGGTTGCGTAGTTTGGGGCTGGCTTTCTGCCTTTTCCGAGCGCGATTCGGAAAACTGTTTGGAAAACCAAAAAGATGCCGCCAGCAAAACCAGCAAAGCCGCTATTACCATGAAAACGCGTTGGGTATTTATAGAGGTCGGGTTCACACGCTGCGATGCTGTGGCAGATTTCACCTTGTTCCGTAGGCGCAAGGCATCTAGTCGCAACATCATTTCGCGATGTTGCGCCACCGATTTGGCAAGCGCTGGGTCGGATTGCATCGCGTTTTCAAAAGCGGTCAACGCTCCCCCGGCCAGTTCACCGAGCAGATAGCGTTCAATGTTTTGGTAAAAATTTTCCATTGATCTATTGATTAAAAATTGAAGCGTCTGCGCCGATTCCCACCAATTTTTTCAGGCATTTAGAACGGTGGTTTTTCAGAGCGTCTACTGTGGTGTATTGAGTCAGTTTTTCTTCAATCACCTCCTTGTCGCTGCGTTCCTCCAGGTATTTCAGTCGGATGAGGTTTTGGCAATTGGCTTCTAATTGCGACAATAGTTTTTCGAGCAATTCGGTTTCGGCGAGGCTTCCAAAATCAGGTTCCTCCGCTCGCTCGCTGATGTTTTCTAAACCCACGGTACGGTGCTTTAAAGCGCTCCGGCGAAAGTTTTGCGCCCTGTTTTTTGCGATTTCAATGACAAACGTGGCCGGGTTGTAGCCTTGAAAAGTGTATTTCCCCTCCTTGATCTTTTGCAGGCAAATCGTGATGCAATCGCAGATAAGTTCTTCGACGTCGTCGTCATGCAGGTGGTAGCTTTTGCCGATATTGAAAATCGAACCCGAAACCCGCGCAGACAAACATCGGATTGCGTCAGCTTCTTCATGCCTCAAACCCGTGAAAAGTGACCCGTGGTTGGGATATTTTTCGCAGCTGAGATTGGTTTTTCTGTTTAGGAAAATATCAAGTATTCGAGCCATGCCTTGCAGTACAATTGTTGGAGGCAATGATACTGACTTTCGGCATTTGGGCATGTATGCCGCTCAAGTCCGATTTTGTAACCGGGGAACGCGATTTATTTCGCGAGGCATTCCTGAAGACCTGAGTACGTGGGAGAAATGGACGCGTAGGCACACAACAAGCGGAGTGTACGAATTATCGGCAAAGCCCATGTTTCTCGGCCAAGGCCCCGAGTTGGGCAGGGGTCTGCACCCCTAATTTTTTCATAACCAAGCCCCTAATTTTTTCAGTATTCTTTTCACCAAGCTTAATCTCGTCAGCAATTTCTTTGTTTCTGCGGCCTTTCACCATGAGGCACACTATTCTTAATTCGGTGGGCGTGAGTTCAGGAAGTGGCTCGGGCAATTCAACGGGGGGAGCAATATCGTTGGGATCAAGGAGATATACCATTTCTCCTTTATGGACCTTGATGATGGCATCAATAAATTCGTCTTTGTGGCGGTATTTGGCAACAAAACCATCTGCGTAATTTCTGATGGCATCCGTTGGGTAATCCCTACCACGCATGCCGGTCATTACTATAACCTTTAAGCCGTTTTGACAAATATTCTTGATTTTCCCAACAACCGCTAGACCATCTATCATCTCAGGCATATCAATGTCCACGAGCGCAACATCCACACCATTGTTGCCACGAGCAAAATAGCGTAAAAGGGCACTGCCGTCAGCGGCGGTGCCCACTACTTTCATCCCGGATGCCGCGTTTATGAATTCAGACATCCTTAAGACAGTCTCTTCATGATCGTCGGCAATAAAAACCCGAACATCAGTTTGCTCCTGCATAGAGTAAAGGGTTCTCCTTCAATATATTTTGCTTGCTTATTGGGATATCAACAAAAACAGTAGTGCCGGCACCTTTGCCCGTCTCTAAACTTATTTCTCCGCCAAGTTTTGCACAACGTTCTTCTATACTCTTCAAGCCAATACCTTTTACAACCCTGCTCTGGTCAAATCCAATACCGTTGTCTTCTATAATAATTCCGAGCACATCTTCAATTTGATTTATCTGGACATTTATTTCGGTGGCTTTGGCGTGTTTCAATGCATTTGTAATAATTTCTTGTACAATAAGCCTGGCCTCTTCTCCTATTGCACCGCCTACTTTTCTGTCTAAATTATAGGTATAAAATCGAATTTTAGTCGTATTTCGTTCGGCCATTTGCTGATAAAGTTTTTGGAGATCTTCCCACCACGGGGTGTCT
>JACMMM010000588.1 GCA_014379065.1 Saprospiraceae bacterium | reverse complement strand
TTGGACGGTGTACTTTGGACTCTGGACTTGGGACTTTAGACTTTGCGTGTCGTAAAACCAACGACCAACGTCCAGAGTCCAACGTCCAGAGTCCAAAATCCAACGTCCAAAATATGGAACACCTTGACTCCCTGCCCCATTTTCCTCCGAACACTTTTGTAGCCGAAATTGACGGCGCAAAAGCCCAAACCTTGCGCGGTTTTTACCCTAGAATTGCAAAAACCCTACTTTTTCCCGACTATTTTGGCAAAAACCTGGATGCCCTTCTCGACTGCCTTTGCTCGCTGGAAGTAGTGGGCAAACAAGAGGTAGTGTTGCTCATTCGCAATGCCCATTTGTTTTTGTCAAAGGAAAAAGAAGAAAAAAAAGCCGCTGCCCTCCAAGTGCTTCGTGAGGCCGAAAAACCTGAAAATCGTTATGACGGGGTTAAATTCAGGGTAGTTGGTGTAAGATGAACGCCACGTTTTGCTAAGCTCGTTCGTAATGCGAAGGATTCTTTCACAAAATATCTTTCGCTATGAAACACAAATTTCTGCTGATCCTTTTTCCGCTCGCTTTTGCTTTTGCCCCAGTATTTGGAGCTTCTTCGGCATCCTTTTCTCTTAATCCTGAAAAATTTGAAAAGAAAAAAAGCAATCCTCGTTCCATTGAAAACAATGCAAAAAATAGCCTCAGTTTGGGTATCGCTGCTGCAATCGCAATCGCTATAAACCCTGTACTCGCAATCTGTCTTGGCTGTTCAGCATTCATTTATGGCCATAAAGCATTGCGACGCATCCGGGCAAACCCTAATGAGCTTCGAGGCAAGCGTGTTGCAGAAGCCAGTATGGTTATCGGCAGTATTGCGAACCCCATCGGGGTGATTTTTCTGGGCGGGTGGCTAATTGCCGATGCACTGAAAAAATTGTTCCGCCACAAAAAAGGAATAAAGTAATGTTGGCCAATAATATATGATACCACACACCCTCTCCGAAATCTGGGTTTACCCCATCAAATCACTGGGCGGCATTGCACTCCAAGAAGCCTTGCCGCAAAGACGTGGGCTTCAATATGACCGCCGTTGGATGTTGGTGGACAACACGGGGCGATTTGTCAGCCAACGCGAAATCCCACGCATGGCACTGCTCGGCACCGCGATTGAGCCGCCGTTCCTCAGCGTTTTTTGGAAAGACAAGCCTTCAGAAAAAATCCATATACCGCTTGAAATCAATCCATTAGATCTTCCAAAACTACGAGTGAAAGTATGGAGCGACCAATGCCCTGCCCGTGTTTTGTCGGACGAGATCAATCAATGGTTCTCCCATCACCTGGGCCAAAACCTACGCTTGGTGTTCATGCCCGACACCACCCGCCGCAGGGCTGATGGCCGCTACGCCCCGCCCGGCCATCACGTCAGTTTCGCCGACGGATTTCCCTACCTGATTATCGGGCAAGCCTCGCTCGACGAGCTCAACCGTCGCCTCTTACAGCCCCTTCCGATGAACCGCTTCCGACCCAATTTCGTCTTCACGGGCGGCCAGCCCTTTGAGGAAGATTCGTGGAGTCAATTTTCCATCAATGATCAACCCTTCCAAGGCCTGAAACCCTGCGCCCGCTGTATCATAACGACCACCGATCAGGACACGGCCACCCGTGCCGCTGAGCCATTGAAAACCATGGCTACTTTTCGGAAATTTGGCAACAGGATCCTGTTTGGGCAAAATGTGGTGTGGTTGGGAAAGGACGAATCAGTGGTGCGAGTGGGAGATAGGATTCGGAAATAGTGGGGGTGTTTGTTCGGGATCAATTCAAATTCATAGGATGACTCAGCGTCATTCTATGATTGATTTACGGTTTATCAACCGCTATCCGCCTAGAGTAATCCGTTCCCGTAAAAGCGAGGTAAACTTCTTCTCGCCAAAACCCGCAGGATTCACCCTTCCCATTTGAGGCGCAGAGCAAGCATCTTTCGTGAGGTAAATCTTCCCGTCCAGCTCCCAGACCAATGTGTCTAGTTTTTTCACCAATTCAAAGATCCCGCTCGTCCTAGGGAAATCGAGTGCCAGCGAATAGCCCCGAATTGGGAAAGAATGCACTGCTTCGGGTGGGCGTTCGCCGTGGCATTTCAATACGGTCAAAAAAGGGGTTTCCTTGCTCTGACGGATGGTTTCAAGCATTTGCCGAACGCCATCAAAAGCATTTTCTTCAGGCAAACAAAACTGGTATTGCACAAAACCACGCCGCCCGTAAAAGCGATTCCAGTTTTGTAGTGCATCGAGCGGATAAAAATATTTGTCCAAAGTAACGCGCTCTTCTTCTGCACGTTTTTTATTGAAATAGAAGTAGTTATTGACCCAGATACTGATTCTGTTTAAAAACCAAGAAGGGGCGAAAAAAGGTACATTCCGTTTGGATGCTTCGAAAAAAACGGGCGGGTTCTCCTTTTCCCCTGCATCCTCATGTGTCGCAAACAGCACCCATCCACGCCAATCAGCATTTGTACAATCCACCCAAGCTGCAGCGTATGGCCAGTCGCGGTTTTCTTTAAATGCTCGAAATATTTCTTCCAGGTTTTTGGCTTTCACGGATTTTTGCCGCATCAAGCTGGAGGTGATTTTCAGCAGGTTAAATTTAGCTGAAAGCACCACGCCCGTCCACCCCATTCCCCCGCAGGTTTGCCAGAACAAGTCGGTATTTTCACTCCGGGAACATGACTTGATTTCTCCAGATGCCGTCATCAAGTCAAAGGAAATCAGGTGATTAGAAAAGCAGCCTGCCGTTGGGTGGTTCTTGCCGTGTACATCAGAAGCGATGGCCCCGCCTACCGTAATCGCCTTGGTGCCGGGTGTGACATGGAAAAACCAGCCTTTAGGGACGATGATCTTCAACAGATCACTGAGCAATACGCCCGCCTCGCATTCCACGATGCCGTTCTCCGCATCAAAGGCCAATACTCTGTTGAGTCGAAGGGTAGAAAGCAACTTGAGGGCCAGTGCCGCATCGCCGTAACTTTTACCATTGCCTCGTGCGATGATTCGGTCATTATCAAGTACAACAGAGCGCACCCCTACCCTATCATTAGGTTCAAATACCTCGGCTTGCAGGCGGGGGTAGTTAGCCCATCCAGCCATTGATTGTAACACTTTTTTCATTTTTCAAAACGGATCGCAAATTTGTCGCAAAAGTGCCGTGTCAGATAGCGCAAAATAGTTTGTAGGGTATTGGGAGAAATAAAGCACAAAAGGTGCAAATTGGCTGCCATCGAGCGGTGTGTCGGGCATTTCTTCGGGCAAATTGGTTGCCTCCAAGCGATAGATTTTCAGTGTCAACGGTTCGGCTTGCTTACTAAACCCTAAATCTATTTGAGCGAAAAAAGTCTTGTTTGTGTGACTCTCATCAAACAAATCGGCAAAAGGCAATTTTTTGAGGCGGGCAATTTTCGCAAGCCATTGTTGAATGCTGTCATTAGTGACCATTCGGGTAAGCATGGTGGATTCCCAATTTCCTGTGGAGTCATTTTTTTGAAAAGCAAGGCTGTCCAAGTTTTGCCCAAAAATGGAAAATTCCCGCACATCGGCAGTATTCAACTGAATGACTGCAGCGTTCCGAAAATCTATCAGCGTTTTTGAAAAAACTGCTCGCAATTGGTTCTGTACCAAATAAATGCCCCCGTGCCTTGGCAATCGGACGAACGTAGCGGGTTGGCTGTTCTCGATGCTTTCCCAACCGATACTCAGGCGTTCGCTTGGCGAATGGGCATAGAAAACCCCAATATCAATTGCGTTCGCACGGGCAAAGCCCAAGGTGTCGGGCTGATCTGTCTTGACAATCCTTATGGAGCGCAAATTGGCGAGTGTTTCAAGCATCCTTTGCACTACATCAGGTGGCACTTTTGCGCTGCGATCCTGTTGTTCCGCTATCCACCCGGCGTCATTACGCATTAAGACAAGCCCGTGTTGACCGGGCAGTGCAATTTCTATTCGCTCCACCTCCGCTGTGTCAACCCTCAAAAGATTGGTTTGAAAAAACGTAGCATTTTGCCACGGCGCACGGCGCACCGCAAGTCCGATCAACAAAGTGAGCAGGAAAAGGAGTACAAGGTGCTTGTTTTTCATACCTTTTAGAATCCGCAAACGAGTCGTCTAATTTCTTCAAACCATGTGATGCCAAGTATTTGTTTCACTCGGTTGTAGTCCTTACAAGCTTGTTCAAGTTGTTTTTGATTCATCAATGCGGTGCCGCGATAATACAGCAATTCGCAGTTGTCGGGCTGGATGGCGAGCGCTTCGTTCCACTTTTTGATGGCTTCTTCGGTTTTTTCCTGCTCTAAAAGCGTTGCGCCCTCATCGGCCAGGATCATGGCGCGATCAAAATTGGCATTGGCGGTGGCGCATCTCCCAACCTCAGATTTGAACACAACCCGCAAAGGAAGCGTGGTGGCCACTGGCTTTCCCTGATTTTCAGCAGGAATCCACAAGCCTGCAGAACGCCGGGCAAGGCGAAGTGCCTCGAACTGAAAATCCATGCCTAAGTTGCTGAAATCCAATTGATTTGAGACCTTTAAAGAGCCATCAGTTTTAATGATCGTGGCCATTTCGATCACCCCAGTTTTGCAACTGTCTTCCCAAGCAGCCGGGTATTCAAGCCTGTTGACGAGGAATTTCACCAATGAATCCAGACCGCCCTTGAAGTCTGCGGCCTTGTCTATGTCGGTATAAATCGTGTCGCCCTCCGAGGATATGTAATAAGGCAAAGCCTCCTGCAATCGAAACCGGATGGGCAAAGCCTGACGCACGCGCACGGGCTTGGTGGCCAGAAAACCGGGCATCCATCTTAGCCCCGCTTCGTCGAGGGCATGCAGCACACGCAGCGCCTCTGCACCACAGCCTCCACCAATGTCTTTGAGGATCTGAAGATTGCTCATCCGGCCATTGGTAGGTTCTATAATGCAGGATATGACGACCGAACCTTGCAGGTTTTTCGTACGGGCGTCCTCCGGGTAGCGAATGTTGGCGGCAAGTATGCTGAACAACTGGGACTCGGCGCAGCGGCGAATACTATCCGCACTCCCATTCCAGCCTGGGTGGCGTTCGGTCATGCAATTTTTCAGCATTGGATACGGCATCGCATCGGCGATGTTGTAGATGGTAGTATCCGGGTTGGTTTGCGCTGCGAGGAAGAAGGAGAAAATCGAAAGTAAAAATGTTAATGCAGTAGATTTCATGTCGAAAAATGATTCGGGGCGAAGGTATTGCAAAAGTTCGGCACGGTTTTTTCCGTCCGAATTTTACCACATAGTTCCACATAGACCACATAGTAATAACCTTTCCAAAAAGCCTATGTGGTCTATGTGAACTATGTGGTAAGCAAAAAAAAGCCCTGCCACGTTCGGCAAGGCTCTGCAAAATGGATTTTAAAATCCCATGAACAATTCTTCGGTTTTCGGAGCAAGCCTGTTCAGGCGGAGGCCAACAAACTCAACGGGGGTTCGATACGCGAACGGTTCCGTTTTTAATTTTGATTGTAACAGGTGTGCTCATATACTGCAAGAAATTTGGTGACAGTGTGATTGGTTAGATTGATTCGATTTTTCGATTGATTCGATTCTATACGCTCAATCGAATCAATCGTTACAATCGAATCAATTGGATTTCGCGCTGGGGTTACAAATTGTGATCCTTACTCTAATCCCGTCCTTCGTGGCGAATTTGTCCCGTTATAATCCCATGCGCATTTCCTACACGGAAGGGGCCAGCCGTCAGGGTTGGCCTTTTTTATTTAGCAAAACCGGACTGCAAACCTCGGATGAAAAAGCAAGAGTTGCCAACTACAATTTTGAGGCGTTGTGAATAAATTTCCATTCAATCTTCAAGGCACTTGAATGGTTCACCCTATCTATTTTTTTATAAAAACATTGACAGCAAGTTGTATTTCACAGGAAATTATCCACAGTGTTCATTCTTTAGGCAAATTTATCTTAAATTAAAGTGAATTTTTAAATCCTATATACGCTCGGTGCATTCGACCAAATTTGTCATTCCCATGACCAATCGAAGGTTTTGAACAATCGCCGACAAGTTTCCTATCTTTGCCTACCTATTATGAAAAATCTCCTCATCATCGGCGCAGGGCGCTCTGCAACTGCGCTTATCAATTACATCCTTGAACAAGCAAAGCAACACGATTTCTACGTCACCGTCTCAGATGCAAACATTGAATCGGCGCGTGAGAAGGTGAATGACCACTCCCATGGCCGCGCTATTTGGCTCGATGCCTCCAAACCCAACGATCGCCGCGAGATCATCGCGCGCCACGATGTGGTGGTGTCGCTGCTGCCCCCACAGATGCACCTCGAAGTGGCGCAGGACTGCATCGCGTTGGGCAAGCACATGGTAACCGCCAGTTACGTCAGCAAGCAGGTGTTCCGCCTTGGCGATGAAGCTCGTCAGCGGGCTCTTGTTTTTATGAACGAGATCGGCCTCGACCCTGGCATTGATCACATGAGTGCTATGCAACGCATCCACCAGATAAAAGCACTTGGTGGAAAAATCACGGCATTCCACTCCTATACCGGGGGCCTCGTGGCCCCCGAGAGCGACGACAACCCCTGGCATTACAAGTTTAGTTGGAATCCTCGCAACGTAGTGTTAGCCGGACAAGGCACGGCGCAGTTTTTGGAAGACAGCAAGTTGAAGTATATTCCCTACCGCCGCTTATTTAGACAGTATCGGCTGGTGGAGATACCGAATATGGGAAAATGGGAAGTGTACGCCAATCGCGATTCGCTGCTCTACAGGGACGCATACGGACTCCAAAACATTCGCACGCTATTCCGGGGCACGATCCGTCACCAAGGTTTTTGCGACGCCTGGAACGCCCTCGTCCGCATCGGACTCACCGATGCCACTTTCCCCATCGTTGACAGTGACAAGCTCACTTACCACGATCTGATGGAGGCATTTCTTGGCATCAGTCAGCACACCGGGTCGGTAAAAGACCGCATGGCCAAAATGATTGAAACAGAGCCTGACAGCGATATCATGAAGAAGCTGGAGTGGCTTGGCCTGTTTAGCAAACGCCGTATCAAAGTTAAAGATGCAACGCCCTCGCTCATTCTTGAAAACCTGCTTTTAGAGAAGTGGTCGCTAAGCCCTCAAGACAAAGACATGATCATCATGCAGCACGTTTTTGAGTACGAGTTGCAACGTAAAAAGCGCAAACTGACTTCCACATTAGTAATGAAAGGCACAAATAGTTCCGATACGGCCATGTCACGCCTTGTTGGTTTGCCGCTCGGTATTTTTGTCAAACTCCTCATGCTGGGAAAAATCTCCACCACCGGGGTCAATATCCCGACTATGCCTGAAGTGTACGAGCCGGTTATGGCCGAATTGGAGGAATACGGCGTGAAGTTTATTGAACAAGAGGACTGAACCAATTGGAGCGATTTATTCGATTGGGGGATTGATTCGATTGGGGCGATTGGTTGAATTGGGACAATTAGGAGATTGAACTATTGACGTATAAATCGGTTCTAAATATCAATCGAAATGGCAAACCCAACGCCCCCAATCGAATCAATCCATCCAATCGAATAAATCGAATCAATCCACCCATGCTCGGTTTCCGTTTCACAGACTACAAGCCCGACCCGAATCAGACGACGTTTGATCGGTTGTTCAAGATTTTCCAGGAGTTGATGCTCTACACTTCGGGCGATGTGTACGAGGCTCTGGCGTGGTTGAATGAATTGGATCGTGAGTACAAACTCACGACCGACGAGTACGGCATGGGTGATTTCATCAACGAATTGAAAGAA
>JACMMM010000587.1 GCA_014379065.1 Saprospiraceae bacterium | reverse complement strand
GGAGGTTTTCGAAAACCTCCGAGGTCTATCTACCTTCGCGGCGTGACTTACACCCTCTCCGACATCCAACGTATCCTCCAAGCCGAATGGCTACAAAAAACGGAAGCCAGCGCCACCGTCGAGCAACTGCTTTTCGACAGCCGATCGGTGGCCGCGCCTGCCGTGTCGCTGTTTTTCGCGCTTCCGGGCAAGCACCGCGACGGCCATAGTTTTATCACAGAACTCTACGCGCAGGGCATTCGGCAATTCATTGTAAGTCATAATGTTGACATCCAAAAATTGCCGCAGGCCAACATCCTGAAAGTCGAAAATACGCTAGATGCCCTTCAAAACCTGGCTGCCCACCACCGCGCTCGATTCAACATTCCCGTCATCGGCATTACGGGCAGCAACGGCAAAACCGTGGTGAAAGAATGGCTCGCCCAACTGCTTTCGCCCGATTTCGACCTTGTGCGCAGTCCCAAAAGTTTCAATTCCCAAATTGGCGTCCCGCTCTCGGTGTGGCAAATGCAGGAACGCAACACGCTGGCCATTTTCGAGGCAGGTATTTCGCAGCCCGGTGAGATGGAGCGACTGGAAAAAATCATACGCCCGACCGTCGGCATTTTTACCAACCTCGGCCCTGCTCATCAGGAGGGTTTTTCTTCCGATGTCGAGAAACTAGAAGAAAAAATGCGGCTGTTTGAGCGAACTGACACGCTCATTTGCGAGGCTCGTTGGGCTCCCGCAAACCCCATTCCCCAACTTTTCACTTGGTCAAAAAACGGCGAACCCGCTGATCTGAAAGTCATCAAAATCGAAAAAACCGAAACTCAAGGAACAAAAATCTGGGCGGAGCTAAAATCGTCAATCCAAAATCCAAAATCCAAAATCGCAATACCTTTCTCCGATCCAGCCAGCATCGAAAACGCCATTCACTGTTGGGCGGTTTTGCTGCTGCTCGGCATCCCGCAAGAAGAAATCGAACGGCGAATGCTGCGCCTTGAACCTGTGGAAATGCGCCTTGAACTGAAGGATGCCATACACGGGTGCACCCTCATTAACGATGCTTACAGCAACGACCTCACTTCGCTCCAATTGGCCCTGCGATTTGCGCGACAACAAGCGGGTAAAGAGAAATTGACCCTCATCCTTTCCGATATTCTACAGAGCGGGCAGCCCGGCGAAGTGCTTTGGGCCGAGGTTGCAGCAGCGATTCGGGCACAAAAAGTGAAGCGTTTGTTTGGTATTGGCCTCGATATTTCGGCCATTCGGACAAAACTACCCGCCACGATGGAGGCCATTTTTTATCCTGACACTGAAAGTTTTTTAGAAAATATAGCGGAACACGATTTTCGGGAGGAAACGATTTTGCTCAAAGGGGCGCGGGTCTTTGCGTTTGAGCGCATTGCCCGACGATTGGAACAAAAAGCCCATAAAACCGTGCTGGAAGTGAACCTTTCCGCCCTCGCCCATAACCTCAAAACCTACCAGCGACTGCTACAACCGGGCACCAAAATGATGGTGATGGTGAAAGCCGAAGGCTATGGCGCCGGCTCGGCACAAGTGGCAAAACTGTTGGAATTCCACCAAGTGGACTACCTCGGCGTGGCCTACGCGGACGAGGGCATTGCGCTTCGCCAATCGGGGGTCAATTTGCCCATTTTGGTCCTGAATCCGGAACCGGCAAGTTTCGATGTGCTGTGGCGGTTTCGGCTGGAGCCAGAGGTGTACAGTCTGCCCATGCTTGACGAAATTTCGGCGTTTGCCAGTGCCGGAAAACCGCTCACAATTCACCTCAAATTGGACACCGGAATGCATCGCTTGGGGTTCGAACCTGCTGATATTCCTGTGTTAGTGGAAAAATTGCGTGAAATGCCGCATTTGCGCGTGGCCTCGGTTTTTTCCCATCTGGCAGCCAGCGACGCCATTCAACACGATGATTTTACCCGACAACAGGCGGCTGTTTTTTCTGAAATGTTTGGCCAAATAAGCGCTGCTCTGGGCTATGCTCCTTTGCGGCATGTCTGCAATACGGGGGGCATCGAACGTTGGCCGGAGTTCCATTTCGACATGGTGCGGCTGGGTATCGGGCTGTACGGCATCGGTGGCAAAACATTACAGGGCCAATTGCATACTGTGAATTCACTCAAAGCCACCATCAGCCAAATCAAGACCCTAGCATCTGGCGAAACGGTGGGCTACAACCGCAACAGCGGCCCGCTCGCTGCACCAAAACGCATCGCTACGATCAGTATTGGGTATGCAGATGGGTTGTTGCGATTGGCGGGAGGTGGGCGATTTTCGGCCTTGTTGCGCGGACAGCGTGCGCCCACGGTGGGGAACGTTTGCATGGACATGACGATGCTGGACGTGACGCAAATCCCCGAGGCGCAGGCAGGTGACGAGGTGACGATTTTCGGAGAAAGCCTGTCCGTGCAGGAACTGGCCAATTGCTTACAAACCATTCCTTATGAGGTGTTTACGAATGTCTCGGAGCGGGTGAAAAGGGTGTATTGGCAGGAGTGAGACGTTGGACTTTGGATATTGGACGTTGGAATGCCCGCCCCTAAATTGGTGATTCTATTCGATGCACATAAGGCACCATAGGCTGCTGGCTATGCCTTTAATTGAATTAATTTTACTTGAAATTGAGCTTCGCCGTTGTTGTTGGCTGGGACGCTAGGGGTGTACGGAATGTTTGAAAATGTCAGCCGCATCGCGGCGCAACGTCGGTAGAAATAAAGATTTGAGCAGATTTGTAAGGTGCGTAGCACCGAAACATCGCCAAAAGTTCCGGTGCTACGCACCTTCAGACCTAATGTCGCCTTGATTTCTACCGACATTTCGCCGCGATGCGGCTTTTCTAAACATTCCGTACACCCCTAGCGGGGACGCCAACAACG
>JACMMM010000586.1 GCA_014379065.1 Saprospiraceae bacterium | reverse complement strand
CCGGCACTGTTTCGCATGTCAAGATCAACGGAGACCCAGTCTATGTCTTCGACCAGAGCAAACAACCAAAATGCATAGGAGACAATCCCGGCACAGCCGGAGGGGTGAAATCAGGCACAGTCAATGGAGAAATAAAACCCACATCTTCCAGCGGCCATGTAAAAATCACCGGAAAAAAGGCCGTGCGTGATGGCGATACCTGTACCTTGAACAAAGAAAACTGCCCCGGAGTATATGTCAGCGAACCCACTCCGGCAACTCCCGGTTCCAATTCCAATCCGGCAGTAAAAGCTGAAATTCCTAAGGAAAAAGGATACTTGGAAAAGGCGGGCGACCTTCTCGGCAAACTGGATATCAAAGCCCTTAAAAACATGAAAGTGGGCATCAATAAAGGCATCGACGGTGTGGTCGAGGCCTCCGGTTATAATCCCGCGGTGATGGTGATTGGCGCAATTGCTGTCGCTGCAAATGAGGTTTTTGTGCCGGAAAGCGTTCTTGACGTTACTCCCGGCAAGATTGCAGGCCTCGGCAAGAAGGGGCTCAAGTCAGCAAAAAATATCGTCAAAGGGGAAAAGGCTGCTAAAAAGGCGGCTGGACAGGGAGATGGGATTCATGCAAAAGGAAAGAAAAAGGGCACCGCTCTCCCCGAAGGAATGAAAGATACTGACAACAAATCCATTCGTGAATGGTATAACAAACAAACAGACCCAGAGAAATTAAAACAGTTAGATAAACAATGGGAACAAGAGGGGATTCCGCTTGAAGAAAGATCAGAAAGAATATTTAAGTTACGTCATGATGCACGCCTAACTGCAAGAGAATATATGAATAGTGCAGATGAAGTTGCAGCTTTAAGAAATAGAGACTTAGCAAAATATGGATCACCAGACGGCCCAACATTTATACAAGAAGTTGAGAAATACACCAAACAAGGGTTGACGGATAATAAAGCTTATAAATCGGTAATCAATAGTGCTTCACGTACAAGCTCTGAATATAATGATAAATTTGGAATTACGAGGTGAAATCCATGGATTTTTTTAAATTAAACCTGCATTGGAAAAACACAAACGACCCTTTTTTCCCCTATTCTGTTTGTTCGGAGGGAAAAAAGATGAAACTTCGCCTGAATGATTTTCCTGAAGAACCAATGTATACATTAATTGTTGATGACGAAATTATTGAAAGCTTTGATGATTGGCCTACAGACTGGTCACGCGCTCAAATCGATTAGCAGCCCGATTCTACCTCCCCCGTCTAGCAGGTCGTTAAAATAACCCCTTTTGGGGTCTCAAGTGATTTTCAGCTATTTTCTTGAAGCCAGTTGTTGCTGTGGCTACTCGTTTGTCGGGTTTATTGCTCTTTTTCAACTCAATATGCTGATGTAGCAACCCGATTCGAGGTGATTTCCACTTTCAAGTGGCACCAAGGCCCAGGTCACAACTGCGACTTTTGTCTAAAGCTGGTGGACACCAGCACTGAGGGAAGACCCGATCCCCTTTCGGAGAATTTACATGGCCAAACCCGCAGCACGTAAAGGCGATATGCACACCTGCCCCGCCTACGAAGGAACCAAGCCCCACAAAGGCGGGCCCATCCTCGAAGGCTCGTCCGATGTCCTGATCGAAGGGCTGGCAGCCGCCCGCGTGGGAGACAAAGCCCAATGCGAGGTCGGTGGTCCCGACACCATTGTCGAGGACGCTCCGATGGTGCTGATCAACGGCAAGCCCGCCGCCATCCTCGGGAGCAAGACCGCTCACGGAGGTGTGGTAGTTGCTGGCGCCGGCCAAGTACTGATCGGCTGAAGCGCCACCACTTCGAACAGCCCCAAGTCACTGTCTCTACAAATCCGTTTACTCCTTCAAGTATTGCAGTTTAACGCGAGTACTCGTGTCAACTACACGAGCATCTCTAATCTATCGCCGTAGTTTACGAATCAGGAGAATAATGATGACATCCAGACTTCCCAGGCTCGTCATATCAATGCTACTCATAAGTTCACTGGCCTGGATATCGGCTTGTGCCTCAGTCAAAACCGGCGACACAACTGCCAGCAGACCTGAGGAGCCCCCCCGCGTGTTGGCAGAAGAACCCGAACCTGCCAGCGGGGCAAAGGGGCCTCTGAGCGAGCGTCAGGTGTCTGTTGAAGCGGCAAAATCCCCCAAGCCACCCCGCACCAGAATCTCTCCAAAAGAGCGCTACGTAAACATCAGATCCGCCCCCTCAACAGACAGCAAGACCATTGCCGTATTCAAGGGAGGCCATTCCCTCGACATCCTGCAAATAAAGGACAACTGGGTGAAGATCCAATGGAACAAGGGCGGCATGGTAAAGCAGGGGTGGCTGAAGAAGAGATTTGCGGAAGGGTACCAATAACACCACCTGAGAACTGTTAGCAACGCCCGGAGCGGATGTTTTACTCACAAAAATATTCTCTATAACGAAGGAACCACCCCATATGCTCACCGTCGACATCAAAAACCTGCTCAACCGCCTGACTCCCCACTGCACCCGCGCCCTGGAAGGAGCGGCTGGCCTCTGCGTCTCCCGCACCCACTACGAGGTAACGGTGGAGCACCTGCTGGCCAAACTGCTGGAAGAACCGCAGGGCGACCTGCCGCTGATCCTGCGCCAGTTCGAGATCGATCCGG
>JACMMM010000585.1 GCA_014379065.1 Saprospiraceae bacterium | reverse complement strand
CGGCACTACAATCAGCGAAAGAAACATCGAAGAGTTCAAGCCGCCGATAATGGCCCAGGCGAGGCCGTTTTTCCAGTCGGCGCCAGAGCCTTGCGCGAAAGCAATGGGCAATAGACCAATCACCATGGCGATATAGGTCATCAAAACTGGACGGAAACGGAGTTTGGTGGCTTGCAACAAAGCTTCGCGGAGCCCCACGCCCTGTTCTCGCAATTGATTGGCAAAGTCCACCACGAGGATGGCGTTTTTTCCTACCAAGCCAATGAGCATGAGCATTCCGAGGCCCGTAAACACGGTCAAGTTTTCGCTCGCCAGCGCCATTGCCAGAAAGGCGCCAATAACAGAAAGCGGTATGGACACCAACACTACCAATGGATAAATCCAGTTGTCGTACAGCGCCACCATGATGAGGTAGACGAACACCAGCGAGGCCCAAAGCGCAAAACCAAGCGTGCCGATACCCTGCTGCTGGCGTTTGTAGTCGCCGCCGTATTTAATTTGCGTACCAGGCGGCAGGGGCATCATGTCAAGGCGTTTTTTGATTTCACGGGTTACGGTGCCATTGGGCCGTCCGATTACCTGCGCGGTAAGCATAAGCGAGGTGCTGCGGTCACGGCGTTCGAGGCGAGTAGGGGCGGTGCCTTGGTGCACCTCAGCGAATTGCTTCAGGTAGACCGTGCTGCCCAACGGATTCACAAACGACAGGCTTTTGATGTCTTCCACGCTCCGGCGGTCAAAAGCATCAAGTGCGATGCGGATGGGATATTCAAAATCGCCGTCGCGATATTTCGCGTCGGTATTGCCACTGAAAGCAGTTTGCAGGGTAAGCCCCACCTGCGCCATCGCCAGACCACAATCGGCCATGCGCTGGCGGTTTACCTCCACTTTCACTTCTGGGTTGCCGCCTTCTACCGAAGAGCCGATTTCGACGCAACCCGGCACGGCAGCCATCTCTTTTTTTACTTTTTCGGAAACCACCAGGAGACTGTCGAGGCTTGGCCCGTTTATCATGATTTCGATGGGCGAGAACGACAGGCCGAGGATGTCAATCGGGTTGGCTTTGATCCTTGCACCCGCGATGATTTCCTCCAGTTGGACTTTTGTTTTTCGTGCAAAAACAGGGGTAAGCTCTTTGCGTGTTCCGCCATAAGGCGTCAAAAACACTTGAATTTCAGCAATATTAGGGGCATTCAGGCCAAAGGCTTTGTTGTTTGACCCAACAGTAGTGAAGGTGCGCACCACCTCGGGCTGCGTCCGCAGCCATGCCTCCACGCGCTTGGTGATGGCATCGGTTTGGGTAAGCGAGGCGTCTTGAGGCAACACGATTTCAAGCAAAAACTCCCCTCGTTCGCCTGGTTCCATGAAGGCGTTTCCGATAAGCCCGGAAGTGACGAACAAGAAAGAACTGCAAAATAAAACCGTGGCGGTGAGGAGTGTGACAACTTTGGTGCGCCGGTTTTTTAGGGCCAATGTTAAAAGGACAACGAATCCGTTTGAAAGCCAATTCAAAAAGTTTTCAAACCTCAAAATAATGCGTCCAGCAAGGTTTTTCCCTTCAAAATGATTCAGTTTACCAAATCTCGACGTGAGCCAGGGAACAAGGGTAAACGACACCAGCAGCGACACCAGGGTGGAAGTCAGCACCGTCATGCAAAACTGCCGAAGCAGATTGGGCACCAACCCTGCGGTGAATATGATGGGCAGGAACACCACCACGTCCACCAGCGTGATGCTGATGGCCGTAAAGCCAATTTCCATACGCCCATCGTAACTGGCCTGCACCTTGTTCTTGCCCATCTCAAAGTGCCTATAAATGTTCTCGATCACCACGATGGCATGGTCCACCAAAATACCGATAGCGAGCGAAAGGCCCAAAAGCGACATGAGGTTGAGCGAGTAGCCAAACAAATTCATCATCACAAAGGTGCTGACGATGGAGGTTGGAATAGAAACCAGTACAATGGCGGCATTGCGCAGGCTGTGCAGGAAAAGCAACATGACCAAACCCACGAGCAGCACTGCCACCAGCAAATCCTCGATGACGGCGTTGGTGGCTTTTTTGGTGAAGGTGCTGCTGTTGGCCACCACCTCAAAGCGGATCCCCTCCGCAGCGTACCTGCCTTGCAGCATGGCGATTTTTTCGAGCACCAGTTTCGACATTTCTACCGCATTGGCGTCGCCTTGCTTGCGGATACTGATGCCAACGGCTGGTTGCCCATCGGTGCGGCAAATGATTTCAGCATCGCGGGTGCCGTCTTGCACTTCAGCGATGTCTTTCAAAAAAATAGAGGATCCGAACCGGCTTTTGCCCACCACGAGGTTCCGTATATCGTTGATTTCCAAAAACTTACCGGCTAGTCGGATGCGGAGTTGGCCTTGTTCGCCGGTCACTTTTCCGGTCGGGAAATCGAGGTTGGCAGTTTGCACGGCTTGCGATATCTGGAGCAGCGAGAGGCCGTACTGCTCGAGTCGGGCCGAAGAAATATTGATTTTGATTTCGCGCTCTTCACCACCAAGGATGCTCACTTGCGCCACGCCTTTTACTTGGGAAATTTCCGGCACGACCCGGTTTTTTACCACATCGTAGAATGCCGGGCCGGTGAGATTTCCCGCCACGCCGATTTTCAAAATGGGCAGTTCGTCCAGCGCAAATTTGTTGATGACCGGGGTGCGCACCTCCTTGGGCAAAGAGGCTTGAAGTTGGTTGATCTTGCGCTGCATTTCCTGCACGGCCTTGTCCAAATCTACGGATTGTTCAAACTCCACCGCGACAAAGGAGGAGTTCTCCTGCGAACCCACCTGTACTTGGTCTATGCCTTCAAGCGAGGAAATCGCGTCCTCGATGGGCTTGCTCACGGCATTCTCGACCTCGGAAGGCGAGGCGCCAGGATAGACCGTTATGATGGTGACGACAGGAGCGCTGAACTTGGGCACCAACTCGATGGGCAGCTTCAAGTAACTGGCGATGCCCATAAAAGCCAGCACGGCGAAGGCCACGATGACAAGGGAAGGGCGGCGGATGGATAGAGCGGTTATGTTCACGGGGCGAAGGTAACATTACCTCATCACTCTCCCACCTCTACCCGCTTCCCTTCATTCCGGCCAAACAACACCGGGAAATACATCAACTCCGCCCGTGCCGCATTCAACGAGAAACTACCTGTAAACCTCGGCTCCAATGCGATGCGGAACGTGTGCCGTCCTGCGGGCAAATCCTCGCAAAAAATGGCCGTGCGCTCCCGAAAATACTCCCGGTGACTTTCCGTCGAGTTTCCTTGTGTTTTCACTCCGTAGCTACAACCGGCGGGGATGGGCACTTCCAGCATCAGGTACTCAGCCGACTTGTGGGCATCGAGCGTGAGCACCAGTTCCGCAGGCTCGCCCTTTCGAAGCGCGGTCACGGTTTGCCCGCCCTGTTCCAGCCGCGTTTCCACTTTAAAAAGGTTGTCCACGGCCCAAGGTTGTGGGTTTTGCCATTCCTGCCAAGCCGCAACATAAACCGGGCTGCGGCCTTTTTTAGTTACACTGATGGCCTGTTGTGTTATGTTCATTTGAAGTTTTTGGGTGAGGTTTGCAAGACGCACACCGTTGATGGTCAAGCTACTTTCGGTCAAATGCCCCTCAGCATCCAACACTGTCGGCAGCAGGCGTTGGAGGATTTGCGCGGTTTCAATCGTGTTGCGTTGCCGGGCTGTCGAACGACTTTCGAGCCAGTATCTTCGGATACCTTTGGTTAGGTCGGCCCATCCTGCGTCGGCTGCTATGTCATAGGCCATCAGGGTGTTTTGGGCGCTGCAATTGTACCAACCGTATTCACTGCCGGTAGCTTTCAGACCGCCCGTAGCCGTTGCCTGAAGCCAGCGCATCAGACTGTCGCGCAGGATTTTTTCGCCACAAAGATGACGCAGCCGGAGCGTGGAAAGTGACTGAAACGGCGTGTTGCCAATGGCGGCGAGGAAGGGTTTACAATCCAGATTCACCCCACATTCGCGGAGCGCGAAAAGCGCGGTATGCTGTTCGGCGGCTGACATCCCAACAAGGTTTTGGCGAAGCCAAGTAAGCCCGTTTTGGAGGGGAGTAGTCGTCGTAAAGCCTGCTTTATCAGCCTTAAAAAGTACTTTTACGACGTATGCTGTCATCCAGGCGTTTGATCGCCCGCCTCCCCACCAGCCCCAGGAGCCGTCAGGAAGTTGGTTTTTTTCGAGCCGCTTGAGGCATTCGCGAAGCGGTTTTTCGGGTGGAATACCTTGCCTCAAAAATGCTGATATGTCGCGTTCGGCGAGCAGGGCAAGCAGACGACTGGCCGTCTGTTCGTTGCAGCCGTAAGGATAATTTTTCAGATAATCCAAATCCTCGACCAAGAGTGGGAGCGCACTTTGGCGCGACTGCACCCAGACTGGCCCCTTCGCCGGGTCGAAATCGAGCGAAAGGGACGTATCGCCTTCAAGCAGGAGGAATTGGCCGTTTCGCTCCAAAGTGCCAAGGGGTAAGATGGCGATGCTTCGCTCCTCTCCATCTGAGGTATTGCTGTCTTGCATTTTGTACGCAAGCGTCAGGCTGTCAGCATTTTGTGGCACCTCGATGCTTTGGGTCTCCACCAGCGATGGCCCAATGCGCGTGGTTTTTTCTTTTAAAATTTTACCCTCAAAAACGAATTGCGTGCGCAGGTTGGTGGAGTCTTTGTGCAAATTGCGCACCCTGCCTACTGCATCAAATTGGTCGCCGGCAATGGCAAATCGCGGCAGCGAAAGTTGGGCTTGCAAAGGCTGGAACGCTTGAGTGGTTTGCAACGCCATGCCAGCACGAGCACGACGGTCCATACCCAGCACATAAGAGCGCCAGGCCGTAATGTTGTCTGGGAAAGTGACCTGAAAAAACGCCTCACCTTTCGCATCGGTGCGCAGGTTGGGTTGCCAGTAGGCGTAGTCGCTGAATTGGTTGCGGGCTTCCGTGGGATTGACAAACAACTGCTCCAAATCCATAACAGGAGGGACTTCGCGGTCCATCCGGACACCGTCAATGTAATAGTCGGTACCATTGGCACGTGCGCCTCTGATGTTAATTTCCCCTCCGTCAATGGAGCTTGCACCGGCGACAGTAGCGTAAGCCAAAACCTTCTTTTCACGAGCCATCCCGAGCGCTGTTATTACCACTTCCTGGAGCCCTGTGCTAACTTCCATCACGAAATTTTGCTTGCTCCTGCTCCGTGTGGAAAACACCTGTACCCCCACCAAACGTTGTGTTTGGAATCCCGTATAGTTGACTTCCACTTCATAAATGCCCGGTGCAAGTGCAATGGAGTAATAACCCTCCACATCGGTGATGGTGCCTGCAACAAAAATACCGTTTTGTGACACTTTCACGGTTGCTCCGATGAGCGTTTCGCCGCTATCGTCCGTCACGGTTCCTTGTAAAGCCCAAGCGCTGCCCAGACCAGAAAAGGGTGTAAAAGGAACGGTTTGTGACAAAAACAACCGCATATCAGTCTCCGACCAATTCAGGCGGAAAAGGCTGTCCAAAGATTCGCCGGGCAAAGGCTTGCGGAATGCCGTCTCCTGAAAATCAAGGTGAAATATTGCATTAGGGCGTATTACAATGGAGCGTTCGGCCATCGTTCCTTCCATACTGAGCAAAAGCAAGCGGTATGTCCCGGGGCGAATGCCCGAAACCCGGCGATTAGCCAGATGGAAAGGCCCTAACAGTGTGTCGCCCGCCAATGCGAATGCGAGCAAAGGCACGTCATTGGGCAATTGGCCGAGATCAAATTGGCCCATTCCCCGTTGTACACGACCTGTTTGGGAATAGTTTACTCGCGGCTTTTCTTTTCGCACTGGAAAAATATCCTGAGGTCCAAGTGCCCGGAAAAAGGGCCTTGATAAGGCGCTTTTACTTGTCAATCGCATGGAATCATCGGGCCAACTGCTCTCGTAAAGCCGCTCGCGACCTTCCTCAATTTTATACACAAAGCCCGGTTCAAATTTGAATCGGCTGAGAAACTTGTCTTGCCGCAAGGTGGTAATCGTGCTGCCGGGAGGAAATGGGCCGACGATATGTGGCTTGTTTTTGCTGGAATAATGGCCCTGTCCGTCATATACGACGTGTATATTTTCAGCACTTTGCCAGAAATATTGGTACCCATTGCCATAACCCTCGGGCTGCCAAAGAAGCATCGTTTGTTGGAGGGTGTTGCGCTCGAAGCTGGTGAGGCTCGAGCTGCGCGGTTGATAGCGGACGCGGGGTTTTACCGAGGTTCCAACTTCCCGAAAGTTCAAAACTTTCGGGAAGTTCCACGCCATTTCAATATCTTCTTTTTCAATAGAAAACACCAGGCGTTCGCCCTTTGTCAGCCAAAGGCTATCAAGGGTAATTTCCCCATCGCTAGTGCGGAGTTTGAGCATGTTGTAGCCGGGGTTTCCATAAAAACTGTAGGGCCTCGAGTCAGTGCAGCCGGAGTACCACACCAATTGGTTATTGCACCAAATCAGGTGTATGGGCACGGCCTTCCCGCCCTGCACGATATAGGGTGCAAACTGCGGTCGGTGGAATGCAAAGGAATCTTCAGAGGCGGGCAGGTTTGGCAATCTGCCATGCCTGGGATGGGCATACGCGCTCGAATCCAGCGGCGATGCCTCATAAAAACCGCGCACTGCGCCCAATTGTGGCAATGTTTCAGCGGGGATGTTGCGCAATCTGTAGTACAGCAAGTTTTTCACACCCATACGTTTTTGCCAAGAGCGACTGAATGGAATAGTGAACGACTTGCCGTCTATATCATTGATTTCGAATTCCTTGTAACGGCGAGGGATTTTGGCTGAACCCCTCCTTCGTAAGAACTTCGGCGGGTAAATTTGCTTAATGACAGGGGCAACATAGGGCAAACGCGGGTCATAGCGATCTGTTTTGAGGGACTCAAATTGTGCATTGTACGCTCCAGCGCTGAGTTGTGCGTTTTGCACGGGGCGCTCTTGGGCGTCCAGCACTTTTATCTTTACTTGCAATTGTTCGCCGGGTTGCACCTGCTTGGGCTGTTCGAGTTTGATGGAAAGCAGGTTTTGTGGGGTGCGTTGCAAAAATTCGTAGCCGCTTTCCTCATTGCCTTCCCAAGTGTATGCGCAGTGCAGCGTATAATCGGCGGGGTCAGAGCCCGGTATTTCCCAATGCCAGGTCGGTTCGGAAGTCGTTCCTTGCGCCACAATTTCCTTGTTGCGGGCTACCCACCAGCGCAACGGAACTCGGGCCGGGTTGGTCATTTTGAAGTGAGCCGTGTCAGATTCCCACCACGAGGAACTCCCGGGTTCTTCTGTCAGCGAGGTGTTTTCCAAGAGGTTAATGGGGACTTTTTTTCCGTTGGCTAAGAGCTGCAAGTCTTGCAAACCGGCTGGAATGGCCGCATTATAAGGAAGCGTAATAGCTCGCCGGGTGTTCTCGCGGTCGTGCCAAATTTCTATCAGCGAGAAACCCTCCCCTATCCTTGAGAATGGAGCGCGGCTATTTGTTTTGAAAAAGATGGAAATCGAATCCTTTGAAATGCTCGCTTCTATAGGGACTTCCTCGCGTTCCATATTGAAAGCGAAGGTTTTTCCCTGCAATTCGCCCGCGCTGTTGGTGAATTGCGCTATTCCAGATACCCGCAGCGAGGCCTCTGGCCAGACACTATCAGGCACTATCACCAGCGTTTCTCCTGAAGGCGAGAGTGGCAATGTTGTATGCCATAAGGTATCGGGCAAATAAAGTTCGGAGGCGAAATATTGGGACACCCCACCTGAGAGCATCGTGAGCGCTAATTGGCCCTCCACCATCGGCTGTCCGTTGACATCAATCGTACGGAGGGTGATGGTCACAGGTTCGTCGCAGCGATAGCTTTCCTGTGAGGCTTTTACTTCGAATTTCACTTCATCAAGTTCGTAGTCTTCGTAGCGGAAGCGTACGCTCATCCCGCGTTGTTTGTCAGGGTCTTTGGGTGTATCGAAAAACCCGACCCAAGCATCCATGTCCAGTTTTAGGGAATCTCCCAATGGCCATTCATACTCAAAGGAGCCAGGGCTGGAGGGCAATACCATCCGCTGGATTGCTACACTGCCTTCGTAATGAGCGAGGGTCATTTTCATGGGCTTATTCCAAGGTTTGCCCTTTGTCCCGGTAGTGAGATAGGCTTTTACACGCAGCGTGTCGCCGGGACGGTACAGGGGTTGCGATACGGTCATGTAGCCTTTAAAAGCGCGAGCGTGCGACTGATGGTATTTGCGCTTTCGGTCTTTGGATTGCGCCTTCCGTTTGGCATGCCAATACATTGCCTTTGCCAGCGCGACAGGCTTGTAAGCTTGTCGGTTGAAGCCTTTCTTTTTGTTTAAAATCTGATAATACACGCTCCAAAGCGGTTTGCGGTTCCAATCTCGTTCACGCTGCACATCGGCCAAGAGCAGTTCGCCTCGGGCATGGACTTCGAGCAGACCACCGTGTTTTTGTTTGGGTAGGCGGTAGCATTTTTGTTGCGGGTCAAATGCTACAGGGTGACCGTCGAGCAGGACGCGGGCATCTGGCACATCGTTTCCCAATGAATCCACGAGCGCGAAAGCAAAATCGCGATGGGTATTCAAGAGGTTGATTTTCAGCGCATTTAATAGAAAAAATTCTGCTTCGAGGGTTTCCTCGTTGGCTTTTACCAGTAGGTAGGCGCCGGGGGGTAGCGATTGTTTTTCCGCTGGTTGAAAAAGTGTGTCGGTCAGGGTGTGCAGCCATTTTTCGTCGAAAGGCAATTTGGGATTCCGCACCATGGCGGTGGCCTCCACATCGCTTAGTTGGAAGGCAAGGGTGTAGGGCCTGAAAGCTTGGTCGGGCGATTGTGCGGGAAGCATGGCTGCGCAAACGGCAAGAAAGGCAAGCAAGGTGAATCGGAGTGTTGTCATGGCTTAGGAATGGTTGCGGCTTATATCATTCGATTCTTTCGTTGTTTATAAGCGCATAATACAGCGAAAAGTGCCAAGCGGTAACCCCGATTGAGCAGAAGACCACAAAAAGTAGTTGAGCGGGACGTTTCGTTGAGTTAGGGCCTGTCCAAAACCTCGTAGGAGGTTTTCGGATAGCCTCTTAATACTCGCCCAGTATCAGGCCCTCTTTTTCACTCAATTCCAACAGGATTTGTTTTTCACCAAAATTCAGGAGCAGCGCATCGTTCTGGTAAAGCCCTGATTCATGGCGCGACAGGCGAATTTCTTGCAAAGTAGCGCCCACCACATCGCGCCAAAGCGGCTGAACATTGGCTACGATGCGTTGGATAACTGCTTCGCTGTGAAGGGATTGGAGATTGTGGGCCGTTTTTACCAAGGATTCTGGTGTGATCATGCGAATGGCTTCAGAATCTTCACCACTGGAAAGCAGAAGTGTCTCGCCGTTGTCAAAATACAGTTCGATCGCGTAGAGAAAAGAAGTTTTGGAGCTAGCACGCCACAGGTAGTAATTTGCAGTTTCAAGTCTTTGGCTCTCAAATGTTTGAAAAGCCTCCAGCTCTGCTTGTCGGAAACAATCAGGTGGGGTGGGATCTTGCTGGAGGTCTTGCATGATTTGGGAACTTAGTTTGTTTTGATTGATGATTAATAGATTACATGATTGTTGATTTTTGATGTAATGGTTGATCTAATTATGGTCGAAGGCGGCACATCGGCCATTATCAATCATACATACCATCAAAAATCAACAATCATGTAATCTATTAATCGTCAATCAGATGACGGTGGCTGTGAATCGTTTACTTGGCGCAAACAT
>JACMMM010000584.1 GCA_014379065.1 Saprospiraceae bacterium | reverse complement strand
TTTTTTATATTTGTAATGAAATAAAAAATGCCGGCACGTTTAACAGCGCCGGCATTTTTTACAGTCCTGCTATTTCAAGCCCCCACCGGCGCAGCGGTCACCTCGGCTAAAAACGCTTCCAGAATAGTATTGAACTCGTCGGGTTTTTCCATCATCGGCGCGTGGCCACAATTATCGAGGAAATAAAGACGGGAATTTTCAATCAATTCATTGAATTTTTCGGCCACAAATGGCGGGGTAACATTGTCCTGTTTGCCCCAGATCAGCAGCGTGGGCGCTTTGAGTTTATGCAATTTATCACCCAGGTTGTGCCGAACAGCCGACTTGGCGGTAGCCACTACCCGAATGGCCTTATTACGGTCGTTGACGATCCCAAACACTTCATCGACCAACTCTTTGGAAGCTACATTGGGATCGTAAAAGGTTTCACTGGTTTTTTTCTTGATGTATTCATAGTCGCCCCGTTTGGGGAAAGCCGTCCCGAAGGCGCTTTCGAACAAACCGGAACTACCCGTCAGCGTTACCGAGGAAATCTTATCGGGATGAGCAATAGCGTACAAAAGAGCGATATGCCCACCCAGGGAATTACCCAACAGATTGACCTTATCATAGCCTTTGTACTGAACAAAACGAGTTACAAAGTCCACCAAGCCCACCACCGATACTTCAAAAATGGGCATTTCATAAATAGGGAGAATGGGAACCACCACATTGTACTGCTTCGAAAAGCGGTTAATAATGCCTTCGAAGTTGCTTAATGCTCCAAACAGACCGTGCAGGAGCATTAATGTTTTTCCTTGCTCTGCCCCAGATTCAATATAGCGAAAGCCTTTTTCTTCTTTTATCAGTATATCCATTCTCTTGATACAGGTTATGTCAGGCAAAAATAACAAAATACGGTAAAAGAAGTAAAAGACCACCAGCGGTTATCTGGTGGTAGAAAATTCTCCAAATTAAACTTCGGCCGAAGTATATCGCGAAGCCGGTTTTTCCGCTACAGGCTTAGCTGCCCGTGAGTTCAGATAATAGGTTAAGAACAACACCGATCCGAGCAAAGCCACTGCCCCGGCCTGGTGCAATACTCCCAACGTAACGGGAATACTCCCCTTACAGTTCAACAAGGTCAGTATTCCCAACACCACTTGCAGCAGCAGCGTCAGACCAACTGCCCATTGTGCCCCTCGTAGCGGGCGGCTTTGCCGGGCCGCTGGACGGATCCGGATCAGCAACCATACGGCCAGGCCGGTCAGCAGATAGGCGGTGTTGCGGTGTAAAAAATGCAGCAGAGCCGGCATGAACGGGCTGGTATCGTAGTTAGTGAAATTTTCGACCGTCCAGTATGTAGTGTCCAGAAGGACGCCGGGCAAAAAAGTACCGCCCTGATCCGGCCAGGTAGGATAAAATAAGCCCGCCTTCGTGCCCGACATCATGGCGCCCAAGGCAATTTGAACAAAGGTGACCCCCACGGTCACCCAGGCCATCCGGCGCCAGTCTGGCCGGGCTACGGCTCCCGGCGCTTCCGGATGCGGCCGCGCGGCAATCAGATACGTCCACAATAAATAACTGAAAATCACCAGGGCCAGCACCAGGTGCAGGGTCAGATTGTAAGCGTTCACCCAGGGACGTCTGATCAGACCGCTGGCCACCATAATCCAGCCGAAGAAACCCTCCAACGCGGCCAGGGCAATAACAATGAGCAGGCGCGGCAACAAGCGTCGTGAAAACATGCCGCGCGCTAAAAACCAGAAAAATGGAATAACAAAAACGAAAAACATCAGGCGCGCCCACAACCGGTGGAAGTATTCCCAGAAATAGATAAACTTAAACTCCTGCAGGGTCATGCCTTGATTAATACGCTGATATTGAGGCGTTTGTTTGTAAAGTTCAAATTCCTGTTCCCATTGCTCCGTCTGTAGAGGCGGCAATGTTCCGGTCACGATCTCCCACCGGGTGATACTGAGCCCACTTCCAGTCAGGCGGGTCACGCCTCCAATAAAGATTTGCAAAAAAATCATGACCAGGCCGGTGAGCAGCCAGATTTTTACCGCCCGCGGAATCTGGGTATCGGAGGCATAGCGAAAAAAGGATTTGCGAGGCAAGGCTTGGGTAGACATGGCAGAAGATCGACAGTAGTTTAAAACAAAACAAAGGTAGATGCCTTTCGTTTCTACCAACAGAACTGACGTTCTATTAATGATAATAAAGAATTAATTTAAAATATTCACCCCCATCATCAGGGCTGTTAATATGTGAGGAACGTTGTAACTGTAAGGAGCAATGCGGTTGTTAAGGCAGGTTACCAGCTTTACCAACGTAGTTGCGGCTTTTGAGGTTTTGATTGCCATATGCTTATGAACTTCTCCACAGGCAGGGGCGTAAATGTGCAGAAACAGCCGTTGGCCCTTTCACTTTGCCCGGGTGTGTTGGCAGCACGTTACCCATAAGTGGGTTATCCACAACATAGCCTCGGAAATCGCCGGAAAACGGTCCGGAGTGGCCATTCGTGTGGAGAGCCGTGGATAAAACCGGAGTTATCCACAGAAATGCCTGCAAAACCTTTCTTTGCAATTTGTTCATTTTAAGCTCTTTATGAATATTGCATTCTACCTTGTTGATGAAAGTTTGAAACATCCTGTTTGACTCCACAAAACAGCCATGCTCAACAACTTAAGCTCATCGACCGTTGTTTTTCCAAATACGATTTGGAATTTCCCTATTTCAACCTGTTGAAAACGCCGTATATCTTAAAACAAACCCGACCCGATCGTATGTGCGGACGCTATTCTTTCGTGCCTTCCCCAATTCAGATCACCGAAGAGCTGGCTGATATAGAAAAACCGGATGAACTCCCGGTTCGTTACAATATTGCCCCTACGCAACAGGCCCTGGTTATCACCAACGATGCTCCCGGCCAACTACAGGCGTTGCAATGGGGCCTCATTCCTCATTGGAGTCGCGACGGAGCCAACGGTGGAAAACTTATCAATGCGCGTATGGAAGGGCTGGCCGACAAACCGTCCTTTCGCCTGCCGTTTCGCCGCCGCCGTTGCCTGGTGCCGGCCGATAGTTTTTATGAATGGCGAACCGAATTACCAAAACGCAAAATACCCTACCGCATTTTTCGCCAGGATGGTCAGCTCATGTTCTTCGCCGGACTCTGGGATGAGTGGCGTGATGGCGATGGGGTAAAACGCACGTTTACCATCATCACCACGTCGCCCAGCCCCGATGTCGAACCCCTGCACGATCGCATGCCGGTTATCCTCACCGACCCCGGCGCCCGCCAGCGCTGGCTCGAACCTATCGAACCGGAAGAAGCGCTGGAACTCTTACAAACTCCTCGCGAAGGCTTACTTACCTGGTACCGCGTATCCGAACAACTCAATTCTCCAATGAACGAAAAGCCGGAGCTGCACGAAAGAGTGAACGAGTAAGGGGGAAGGAAAAAGGAGGAAGGAAAAAGGAAGAGGTAACTTGGACTAAGATTTTCAATTTATGCCAAACTACTTCCTCCTTTTTCCTTTTTCCCTTTTCCCTTTTCCTTTTTCC
>JACMMM010000583.1 GCA_014379065.1 Saprospiraceae bacterium | reverse complement strand
TCCTGTTTATCCTGTAAATCCTGTCAAAAAATATGCTCTCGAAACATCTGCATCTAACTAGAAAATGCACTCCTGATTATGAATAGATTTTTTCCCTTACTTTTTCTTGTGGTTTTGTCTCCATCGGCCATCGCCCAAGTTACTTTCCAACAAATTCCAGGTCTGGCTTTTTTCGATAGTCTGGGCTACCTCAACGGTGTGTCATGGGTAGATGTGGACAACGACGACGATCTTGACGTGTGCGTGACAGGCTCAGGCGGCACGTTCCCCAACTTCACGAACATCAGCGCGATTTACCTCAACAACGGCAACGAAACATTCACCAATACGGGCTTGCTCAACAGCGCCCAAAAGAACCCCATGCGCCACGGCTGGGCGGATTACAACAATGATGGCAACCTAGATCTTTACATTGGAGCAACTTGGAACAGCAACGGAATCAACGAATTGTGGACCAATAACGGGGGCACAAGTCTCACGCTGACCCCTACCACAGGCGCTACACCAAACGTCGCACAACCTTACGAAGGCACTGTGAGTTGGGCCGATTACAACAATGACGGCTGGGCAGATCTTTTTGTGGCGCGTTGGAATGACCTGAAAAACAAACTTTATCGAAACAATGGGAATGGTACGTTCACCGAAATAACAACGAGTGCTATCGTGAACGATTTGGCCTGGACTTCGGGCGGATTTTGGGGCGATTATGACAATGATCGCGATCAGGATCTTTTTGTGGTGAACTACCAAATCGGTGCTACTGCTCCGGGCAACAACAACCTTTTCCGCAACAATGCTGACGGGACTTTTACAAAATTGACCGCAATAGGCCAAGTGGTCACACTCACTCAAAATGGGCGCTCCGCCAACTGGGCCGATGTGAACAACGACGGTTTCCTCGACCTTTTTGTCTGCAATCAGTTCGGTCAAGATTTCCTCCACATCAACAATGGCGACGGAACATTTACCACTAATCTTATAGGTGGCACCAACCACACTTCCTGGTCGTCGAACTGGGGAGATTACGACAACGATGGCGATCTTGACCTGATTACCATAGGTTTTTGGGGCACAGACAGCCGTTTTTGGGAGAACGACGGCCAGGGAAACTTGAGTGACGCAACGGCCAACCACCCCAATATTTTCCCCACTGAAACCAATGGCTCCAACAGCAACGGCATCGTCTGGGTGGACTATAACCGCGACGGCTGGCTTGACTTGCATATCACGCAGCCCGATAAGTCACCCGACCGTTTTTTTGAAAACGAAAAAACGACTTGCCGTTCGTGGCTGGAAATCAAGTGCATTGGAATAGAATCGAATCGAGCAGCCATCGGTACCACGCTGCGGGCCAAGGCGCAAATAGGCGGACAAGCCAGATGGCAAATGCGACAGGTGTCGGCACAAACTGCCGCTACCGGCACCAACCCGATGCTCCAACATTTTGGCTTTGATGATGCCGCCATCGTAGATTCTTTGGTGGTGGAATGGCCTTCCGGGAAAACCTGCGTTTTTACACAAGTTGCTGTAGACCAGATTATTGACATCAGGGAAGATTGTAGTATCCAAGCAACGCTTGCTGCGCCACCCTTGCCTGGAACATCACAAACTGTCACACGCTGCTTTCCCGATGCTGATACTTTGCAATTGCATCCTGCTTCTCCGGCGGGCGGAAGTTGGACAGCCAATTGCGGTAATTGCATCAGTGCTGACGGGATTTTTGACCCGCAAAATTTGACGGCTGGGGAATACCTCGTCCGGTATATACAAGGGGGGATTTGCGACGCAACGGCGGATACCTTTTTAGTTCAATTACTTCCACCGCCAAGCCTCGTTTTGTCAGGAGATACCACGGTATATGTAGGAGAGGAAGTGCCTCTGTTGGCCTCCGGGGCGCAAAGTTACCAGTGGCAACCAAGTGAAAATCTGACTTGCGGCAATTGCGCTGATCCCGTTTTTACAGCCGACACTACCACCGTTTTTGCGGTAATGGCACAAGACGCTTTTGGTTGCACTGCCAAGGACAGTCTGACCGTGACCGTGCTAATTGAACTGAAATTCAATATGCCTAATGCCTTCACACCCAATGGCGATGGCAGCAACGACGTGTTCATGCCGGCCTTTAAAGGCAATATTTTTGAGCAATACCACTTGCGTGTTTTCACGCGCTGGGGGGAGTTGATTTTTGAAACTAATTTGCCCTCCAAGGGCTGGAATGGTTTGCTGGATGGTGCGACACTTCCTTCTGACGTTTATGTTTTTGTGTTCGATTACCGACTCAGCGATGGGCGGGCGGGGCAAGAAAAGGGAGATGTGACGCTGTTAAGGTAGTTGAGAATGTTGAGGAGGTTGAGAGTTGAGGGCGGGGAGTGATAACCCCATTCTTTTCCATATCCTCAACTCTCAACAATCTCAACCCCTCAACATTCTAAACAAACTATTGCCGCTCGAATTTTACCTGATATTTTGTGTTGTTCTCAATAAGCTCTGCCGTCATACTGGTCTCGGAAACAGCAACAATATCCCAGGTTTTTTGGTCACCATTGCTGTAATCGAGCGTAACGTCTTTTTTGGTCTGGTCTTCGCTCCAATCACCGCTGAACGATTGGGTGGATTTGCCTGCGAGCGGCACGGTTGTCGTCACGTCCAGGCTGAATTCGTGACTTTCTTCCAGATTTAGGTCAAAGGCATAGGAAGGAGTAGCGTCTGTCCCGCCGACAGTGACTTGTGCGGAAAGCCAATGGCCGACGAGTTCGTCTTTGAAGGTTTTTTCTTTTTTGCAGGCGACGAAGGCGGAGGCCAGCAACAGGAAAGCAGCAAGGTTTAAAACTGCGTTTTTCATAATGAATGAAAGATTGATAAAGGTGAAACGATACGGGTTAAGAAATTGTCCGTTTGAAGTCAGACGGCGCATAAATGTCAAAGGCTTCCGAAATATTGCCGCCCAATCCCCCCCTTTAACTCCACACTAAGAAAGAGTATTAAGACATCGTTTAAGTTTTGGCTGTTTTCTTCACATTTGGTTGACTTTCATTTTTTCATCTGGAATAATTATTGCAATTCGTACCTTCGTTCGCTTTTCGCGTCTAACGTAACGCAGTTTAATCCGAATACGCTCTCGGTGGATCGTTTCTTCATTCACCAACCATCCCACTTTTTTATTATGCAAAAGAAATACGCTGTTTTTGCCGCTGTTATGCTGCTCTGCCAAATGGCTTTTGCCCAACTCAAGCACCTCAACCTCAATGTGAGTATGAGTGGTGGTTACTCTGAGTTGGCCCACAAAACAGACTTTCGAACCACCCCACTTTACAACCTTTATGATTTTGTTGCATTTTCGCATGGTGGCCAAGACGACTATACCTGGGACCAATTTCTCGAAACTTACAAAATTAAAGACCACTTTGGACAGCCACGTATGGGGTTTTCGGCAATGCTGACTTATCGTGATTGGCCGATAAAAGCGCTCGGAGAAGCCATGTCTTCTCCTTCATCCTATACCAGAGTTTCTTATGCCGTCACGCTGGGCTTGGGCAAAGACATTTACCTCTCTGACAGCACTTGGTATTTCTCCTTCTTGGGTGGCTATAAATATGTGATCCAAGACTTTGGGTTTGGCGCCAACACCATCGTAAACAGTATTGGAGTGAGTGAACAACGAGATAATGCCGCTTCGTTTTTTGCACCTGTGAAACCCCTTGGCCGCCCTTCCGGGGATTTATGTGCGATTCGATTAGGCTTCGCCCGAACCCTCGATTGGTATTATCGCTGGAGCGTAGGCGTGGAGGCCTACTACGAACTTGACCTCACGGACAAAATCGTGCGCAGTGCGCGCATGACGACCTACGGGGCGCAAGTTTATGTGCGCTGTAAAATATTCGGAAAAAATGTGGAAGCAGACCGTTTTTACCCAAATCCGGCAGGTGGGAGACGCAACTAATTCCCGCCATCGCTTTTTACTCGCCTCAGCCTTTTTAACTGCCGAAGCCTTAGCGAAGACAGTGGCGGCAGCGAGATGCTATGGCGGGTAAAAATGTGGTCAATGTGGGCAAATGTGGTCAATGCGTTCTTACTCCACGATCAAAGTTTCAACGCCCATTTTCCCTTCCAAAATAACTCGCACAACATACACGCCCTTGACTTTCGGTAGAAAATCAAGGGCGATTTTATTTCCATCGGCGAGATGCTTGGAAGTGTGGCAAATCGCACTTGTCGGGTCAAAAACTGCGATGTCTACCTGTTCCCCCATTGAAAATGCCGCAGAGATCAGGACTACTTTACCTGATTTTGTAGGGTTGGGCGAGAGCACGAATTTAGTAGCCGTAGTGTTTATCTCAGGTTCGGCTTTCATGCATTCGTTGATGCTCATACCGAGGAATTCTTTCCGTGCGATTACGACGGTTGTGCCCCGGTTGAACACCACGCGCTTCCCCGTTACGTCCAACACGGTGTCCCCATTGACGATACTTGGGTTCTGGAACGAGAGGAACATGAAGCGTTTGTTTGGAGTGAAGGTGATGCCCGTAGGTTCGCCGCCACCCGGTGTGGTAGCAAAAAGCGAGATTTTTGGTTTGGCAGCGGTGTGACTTGGTTTGACCATCCAAATGTGGTTGTCGCCACCGTCTTGCAACACCCAAAGGTTGTTGGCGTTGTCGAAAGCCAGGTTGTCGGCACCCGTGCCCCATTGCGTCCATTTTATACCGTTGGCAGTGGAAATTGGGTATTGTGTGTTTTCGACAAAAACCTCCAAGTCTGAAACTGTAGCACCGTTGTCTTTAAACCTCCAAATCCGCCCGCTGTATTTTGCGGCGAAATAGATTTTGTCGTAAAGACCGATCTCCACGTCTTCAATTCCTGAAAAATTCCAGGCGCCTAGCTGTTGGCAATATGTATTGACATTATTGCATTGGGTTGGCGTAGCATTTGGCACCGGTGCCCAAGTGGCCGTGGATGATGTAGAATCATCGCGCACCAGTACAAAAAGTGTGCCTTCGGCCAATTGCGTTTTTTGCGTCGCCACATACTTGAAAACATAGCCTCTGCTATAGTCGTCGGCACCCCAGTAGACTGTTTTTTGGTCGGAGGCAATGGCGCAGTTTTCGTGCCAGGCATTGCCCGCTTTCCAGATTTTCTGAACGAACTGCCGGTCGCTGGGGCGGGATTCTATCAGCCAGCCGGCATCGTTGTAGCCGTTGCTGTCCAGATCAGAGGTCAGGATGTATTCTTCGCCGGAAATGACAGTGCCCCAAGGCGTTACCGTGCCAGAGCAGGGTCGGCTGATGCCGCCGGCGCCCGAAAAATCAATGGGGAGGCCATGGGTAATTTCCCAAATTTGATTCAGTGGGTCGAATGCCAGGTCAAAAACAGTAACTCCTCCCTGTAGGCCCGCAATCTCGTGGTTGATAGAAAGGTAGCCTCGGTCGCTCCGTTCGTTTTTTGGAACAAATGCCGTGAAGTCCGGTGCGTATCTCAAAGTAGAACCGTCGGCCAATGTGTCGCCCGTTTGCGCCAGCACCTGAAAATCATGGGTAGGCGGTAATACAAGATGTCCGGTTTGGCTTGTAGGTACTACGGACGTGAAAACACTTATGTTTTGCGCGGCGAGCGGAAAAATAATCAGGCAAAAAAACAGGACACTTGCCCAACGAGAGTTTGTCACATTTTTACCTGCCATAGCTTTAACGAAGGCAGGGACCACATTTGTCACATTGACCACATTTTTACCCGTTTACCCGCCGTAGTGCCGCCATAGGCGGTACGAACGCGGGCATTAATTTGATCTCATTTTTTCTCCGGCACGGGCAGTTTCATGTCCAATTTTTCCAAGGCATTTACGATGGTTTTGGCCATGAAATAATCGCGGTACCAGCGGTTATCCACCGGACAAATGTACCAAGGAGTGGTGCTTTTGTTGATGGCATATTCGTAGGCTTCCATGTACTTGTCCCAGAGTTTGCGCTCCTCCCAGTCACCCGCATTGTGCTTCCAGTATTTGGTCGGGTCATCAAGGCGCTGTTGAAGTTGGATGCCTTGTTCTTCAAACGAAATGTGCATGTAGAACTTGAAAATCAAGGTGTTGTTGTCGAATTGAATCAAGTCTTCAAAGGCATTGATGGCCGCCATGCGCTTCTCCACGCGCTCCATGTCAATCCACTTGTGTACGCGTTGGATCAAAATATCCTCGTAATGGCTGCGGTTGAAAATCGTGGTCATGCCCTTTTCTGGCACCCATTTGTGTACCCGCCACAAAAAGTCGTGAGCGAACTCCTCTTCGCTCGGTTTTTTATAGCTCACCATATCCATCCCCGCGATGGTGCAGTTGTGGAACACATTGCGTACGGCCCCGTCTTTGCCGCTCCCGTCCATGCCTTGCAAGATGATCAGCATAGAGTGTTTGCCCTCCGCGTACATTATGTTTTGAAGCTCCCCGAGGCGCTCTACGAGGCGTAGGGTTTCATCTTTCAGGTCTTTTTTTTCGAGATTTTTGGGCGCTTCGGTGGAGATGGTGGAGAGTTTGATCATAGATGTTGAGGTGAGTATTGGTGGATTTGGTTATACGACAACTTTTTCAGGCGGGACGATGTAGTCATTTGCGAAAGCAATCGCTTGCAAGACATCTTCTTTTTTTACCCCATGGAATTCTAATATGAAATCTTCCACGCTCATGCCGCCAGCAAGGTAAGCCAATACTGAACTGACTGGGATACGTGTGCCTTTGATACGTGGTTTGCCCGTACAAATCTCTTGGCTGACTACAATTCGAGGGAAGTTGGGAAAGGAGGATTCCATGCGTAGAATTTGGTAGTGGACTACAAATGTACTGAATATCAATCCATAATGAAGGCTTGGATTTTTAGGGACAGCTCTTTGCGAAGCTGTTCAATAGAATTATACTTGATTGTTTGTAAGGGCTTTACGT
>JACMMM010000582.1 GCA_014379065.1 Saprospiraceae bacterium | reverse complement strand
GTTGCCCCCAAAGTTTTACAAAAGCGTCTTGCACAAGTTCCTCTGCTTCATCTTGGTCGCCTTCGGTGAATGAGCATGCATAGCGCACGAGCGGTGTGTACCATGCCCGGAACAATGCATCGAATGCCTTTTCATCGCTTATGCGAAGGGCTTGTGTTAGTAGTTGTTCCTCGTTTGCCAAGTTGTTGTCTGTAATTAAGACACCAAAGGTCTGTGCTTACCCTGATGCGGAGGGATAAAAATATTTTTTTTACCCCGAGTCAGGGTAAAATCCGGGGCAGTGTGTCATAAGGAAAACAACCCAACACCATTCTTACTCACACTAAAATTTTATCGCTATGAAAATTTCATTCTTGAAAAAAAGCACCCTGTTGTTCAGCACCCTTGTCCTCATTTTAGGCTTACAGGCCTGCGACCCGTTTGGCGTAAAGTCAACGGGCGATTTGACGACCCTCAATTTTGACGAGACAGATTTCCACGGACTTGACCTTTGCCTTTCGGCCAATGCGGAAGTGCGCGTGGGCGACGAATTTAAGGTGGAAATCACCTGCGAAGAAAGCGTCATGCCATACGTGGAAACCGAGGTGGAAAACGGCATTTTGAAAGTGTATTTCAGCCGCAATGTCTTTGATGTTGATCACATGAAAATCGTGGTGACAGCGCCTTCTTGGGATCATTTTGACGTCAGTGGCAGTGGCGACGTGGAAGTGCTGGACGCCATCGAAGGCCAATCATTGCATCTCGATGTGTCGGGCAGCGGCAGTATCAGCGCGATTGAAGCACATTTTGACGTGGCCGAATTGGAGGTCTCTGGCAGTGGAGACCTGAAATTGGCCGGAAGTGCAGATGCGCTCGATTGCGATATTTCTGGTAGTGGCAAGATCAAATGCTTCGACTTTTTGGTGAACACTGCTGATGTGGAGGTCTCTGGCAGCGGGGATGTCCAAGTGAATGTCAACGATAAGTTGGATGCCGAGATCAGTGGGTCTGGCGATATCGTGTACAAAGGCAGCCCAGAGGTAAATGCCAGGGTTTCTGGTTCTGGATCGATCAAGAAGTTTTAGGAGCCTCCTAACGCTTTATATTCGATTCATAACACTCCACCCAATCATCCACGCTAACCTTTTGCATTAATTGAGCAATGAGCGCGTAAGGGATTTCCTCCGGTTTTTTAAAGCGGATACAGCTTTTGCCCATGTCCAATTTCCCTTTGCAGTGTTTGGGATACTCCCGCACAAACCAATCGAGCAGCTCAGGCATGGTATAAACGCCCATGTGGTAAAGTGCGATGAAGTTTTTTTGTGCTGCGATGGCCACAAGGCCCAAAGGCACTTTTGGGTCAACGTGATAGCCAGGAGGGTATAGTTCGTGGGGCACTACATAGCTAATCATGTTGTAACACATCTGCTCTTGGAAGTCAGCCGGGATGTTTTCCGAGATGGTGTCGCGGAGTTTTGAAAACGCTTCGCGGCGGCCTTCGTCTACGGCGTTGATGTACTCAGAAGGGGTGGAGGCATTGTAAGTCATGGAATTGATATTGAGAAATTAGGATATTGAGATATTGGTGGAGTGTGAATTAAACCGCACAGCAAATTTAGCGAAAATTGGTTGTAGAATCCAATGGCCATCTCACGCCAGTATTTTCCATCGACCTCAAATATCGCAATATCTAAATATCCTAATTTCTTACATCCAGCGCGTCTCGGAGGCCATTGCCCACCAAATTGAAGGCCAGCACCGTGAACGCAATAGCAAGCGCCGGGGCCAGTGCCAGCAAAGGCTTTCCGCCTAGCGCGTAACCATAATTTTCATTCAGCATCGTTCCCCAAGAAGGCGTGGGTGGCTGTACCCCAAATCCCAAATAGCTTAAGCCCGACTCGACCAGAATGGCCGTGGCAAAATTCCCCGCCGCTACGACCATCACTGGCCCCAACAGATTGGGCAAAATATGCCGGAGCAAAATACGCCCAGACCCCAAGCCCATACTTTTGGCGGCTTCCACAAAGGCCAATTGTTAGATTGCCAACACTTGTCCGCGCACCACCCGTGCCACATCCACCCACATGGTAAGGCCCACTGCCAGAAAAATTATCCCAATACCACGCCCCAACGCTAATACGACAGCAAAAACCAGCAAAAGCGTTGGGATAGACCATACGGTATTCACCACGAGCATCACCAGATCATCCACCCGGCCGCCGAAGTAGCCCCCAGCCGCCCCAAGCATGAGCCCAAGACTCAGCGATATAGCGACCGCGATAAGCCCCACCAACAGCGACACCCGAAAACCTAGGATCAACCGACTCATAATGCAACGACCGTATTTATCGGTGCCGAGCGGGAAGTAGCGCGTTTGTATCTCCCGACTTTCCAATTGGGCAATGGGAACAGCGCTCCAGCGGTCATTTTTCCCAAAATATTGAAAATGAACAGAATCGCCGACTGTTTTCAAACTGGAAAGGTCAATCGGGATAGCTTTGTAGGATAAGGCCTGGCCATTTAACAATACCGTAAACCAGGAAGATTGGACAGCCTCGTTATTGGTTTTGACAGGCAAAATCGAAACTTTAAACCCTGGCGGCTGTAGTGCGATTTCTGGGATTTGAGCATTGGCATCGGGGGAGTTGTCGGGCGCAAGGGCATAACCAAAAAGCGCGACAAACACGGCCACGACCACAAACCACAGCCCCATCAACGCAGGCCGGTTGCGTCGGAAACGCTGCCATGCTTTTTGATATTCGGAGCCGGATTCCATGGGGGAAAGATAGTGATAGCAGGTAAAGTAAGTATCACTCCCGCACCACCTTTTGCACCTCCCTTCCTTTTTCCGTCTCGACGCTCACAAAATACACCCCGCTTTGGCGCGGCAATTGGATCGGCTCGCCTGAAAATGGCTTGTCCCAAACCAAACGCCCCGTTGAATCCCATACTTGCACGCGGTATACCTGCGCGTTTCCGGTGGTACGCACATTTACGCGACCATCCTTTGTAAGGGTCGGGAAAATCTTTACAAAGCCTTCATTTGCAATACTTTTGACAGACACTGGAGAAACAAAAACAGAATCCAAAAAGGCTTCCGCGATCAGGATTGGGGACTGGTCGGCTGCGTCGAACATAGTCCGAAACGAATCAATTTCAGGCGATGAAAAAGCGAACATTGGGGCCATCCACTTGGGCGGCAGGCTTTGATACCAAACCTTGGCACTGACACTGAGCTGACCCGTATACCCGCTATTTGGGAGTCGGAAATGCAAAATGTCTGCCCCAGAACCTTCCGATCCATCAGGGTAGCGATTAAAGTCCGGGTCCTGGCCGATATTTACAATTTTGGTGGTGTCGTACACCGGGTCGGTTGTTGTAAAGCCTCTTGGGGCAAGGCGATTGTCTTTGATGGCCATGAACCCGCGTTCCAAAACACTGGTGAAAGTGCCCCAAATATCCACCGGCACCATTTCATAAATCTGCACTTGACCGGGCGATGTGATGGTGTTATAGTGCGGTTCGTAGTTCGCGTTTTCGTCGGGCAGGCTGTAATCGGGGTTTGGTTTGCCGGAATGGAAAATGCTCTGGCCAGCCTCATTTTTTACCTCAAATTCTACCCAAGCGCGGCGCGAAGGATATCCGGAAGGGAACTTGTGTCCTGCCTTGTTGAGCAAAAGCAGGGTAAAATTCATGGAGTCGCCGCTGACATCGCCCGCTTGTAGTTGGAGGTCTAGTGTTTTGTGCTGAAGCATTCGGAGCGTAACGGCGATGGTGCTGTCGAAGTGCTCAGCTTGGGCATTGATGTCAAGTTTTTCACGGTTGTTTTTCAGGAGCTTAAGCATGGTCACGTTTGCGCCCGCGAGTTCGTGTAGTCCATAAGGGGATTTTGGCGGGAGAAAAAGGTAGTTGGCAGAGATGATGATCTCGTCTTGAATTTGTGGTGTGTGGCAGGTTTGGCAGGTTATGTTGTCGTGCTCCTCGTCGTATCTGCTGTTGAGCCACTCGTGGTAAGTGGCCTGCTCCACGAAAGTATTTCCGGTGAAATTCCCCTGAAGGTCCACAGTCTCGGTGAGGAGCGTGTGACACCCGGCACAAAGCCCCGCATCGCTGATATGTCCTCCGAAAATAGGGGTTATGCCCACGAAATTGTGCATGGGCGGCGCAAAAATTATTTCATAGGGGCCGTATGCGACACGAATATAGTTGGTGTCGAAATTGAGTTGCCCAGAATGCAAATCACCCAAAAGTTGAGGCGATTGGGCGTGGCAAACCTGACAGGTCACGCCGTCAAGGCCGAGCGTATCGGCATAGAGATCGGAAAGGAGGTAAAATTCCTTGTGATCGTGAAGTTTGGCCTGATAATGCCCGGCAGGGGCATGGCATGAAGTGCATTTGTCCTGCAATTCGTTGCTATGACTCGGGTTGACCATGATTTCGTGGCTGACTTTGGCACGCCAGAAAGGGTCTTTTGAACTATTGGCCATCATGGTGCTGCGCCAATCGTCGTAGATATTCACGTCTGTGCCGGAGGTGGTTACCAAAGCGTGCATGAGTGGATCGTGACCATGGCAGCCGCCGCAGGTTTTGGCGACGGGGAAGAGGACGTTGGAATCAATTTGGAGGAGGAGGTTGGAGGTTGGACTTTGGACATTGGACGTTGGACCTTGGACCTTGGAATGACCCAATGACGCAAAAGCTGAATGACGAAATGACGCTAATTCCGCATCGCTGTGAAACTTATTTTTTTGATTATCAACCGGAAAGATGGCCAGTGCCAGCAAGGCAGATGGTACGGCAAGGGCGAACAGGGTAGATTTTTTCATGACACGGAGACTTCAAGTTGGGCGGTGAAAGTCCGAAGATTCCGTGATGTAACGGGTATGGAAGTTTGCCATTGGGCGACACGGTAGTGCCGCACAATGGACTAAGCAAGATTAATTAACCCCAATTGCAATTTTTTCTATAAATTTGGTGCAGTTTTTGAAACCACTTCACTGCCCTATGAAGCTGCGCCCCAGCAATCCACATCTTTTCATCCAACGCGCAATTCAACATCATGGGCGAAATCTCTTTTCTCAAGCTCCCTGAAGAAACCCACCACTGCACTAGTCACCGCGAAGGCGATTGGATTGTATGGCGATGCCCCCAATGCGACCGCTACGAACGCCGCTTAAACGGGCGAACGGGCGAAATGAAAATAAATCGCGGCGGCTCCGAAGCGCAACACACGGGCATGAGTACGGCCGTTCAAAATATGGAAGCGCTCACACGCATCCAGCATCTAAACTGAACGCGACTTTGTCTATTGCACAATCAGAAGGCGGTCTTCCCGGTAATAGGCTTTTTGTGGCTCGTCTCTAAGGGCCATGGAGACGATCAGGCGATAGACTCCCTGCTCTAAGGGGTGGGTATGGATTGGAATGTTCAATTTGTCCTGAGTGGGCGTATAGTATTCAACTATTTTAAGTGGATTGGAGTTTTTTTTCTCTAAAGATTTGGCAGACAGGCTCACGCTGCAAGGCTTGCCTTGAAATATGCCCAGTGCTTGCATGGGGATTTGGATTTGGAAGGGTTGCCCACTGCGCACGGCACGTTGGTGTGTCTCCACGCCTTCTGTCAGCACCAAAAATGGTTCAGATTCTAATGGCACCGGCACTGGCTTCGGTTCGGCAACCGTAGGCTCCAGTGGTAAAGCGGTAGTAGTGCTAAAAAATTCCGGGAACAATTTCTTCAACAAAGGAGAGCGCTCTTTTTTTTCCACATCGTTTGTGTTTTCGATAATTTCTGGCGGGAAAATTGCACTTGCTTTTGGCGGGGGAAGGGGTTCGGCTTGTCCCTGGAAGCCGGTATTTGCCCCTACAAACTGTGCCACAAAATCTCCAATTTCGTTAGAGCGGTTTCCCTCGAACGACCGGCGCTCTCTGGTGGGCAAATGCTCGATGATGCCTTTGAAAGGCCCTTTTTCCTCCGTGCGGTAATAATCGAGCCGAAAAGCAACTTTGCTTCCGGGCAGTGCCTGTTCCTCCAATTCGTGGCGCGGGTTCTCCGCTTTTATGCGGCAATCGGCCAGTTCAGTTTCCAGCATTCTTATTTTTTCGAGCAGGGATTCTTCCTGCTCAATAGCCCGGTCGAGTAGGCGCATCGTTTGCTCTTTGGTGCGTTTTTCTTTTGGTATGGACATGATGTTTTGGGTTGATGGGGTTGAAAAAATAAAACATGAGTCATTCCGAATTTTGTGGGGATGGTGCGTAGCACCCAAAACGTCGGTAGAAAGAGTCAATTACAGCCATTTAAGAGGTGCGTAGCACCGCAACGGGTTCGATTTAAGCATTTCTGCCGACATTTGGGGTGCTACGCACCTAAATGTGCTCAAAATGACATGAGCCACCCCAAAAATTTGGGATGACTCATGTTGGGTTTGGGAGATACTCCCTTGGATCAGTGCTCTTGGTAGAAGTTAATCTTGTTGAATTCGGCAAAAGCAGCTGCAAAGCAAGGTAGACCAGATGGCATGTCGTACAATTGAATGACAGCAACCACATCATACAGGCCTGGAGGTACTGTGTTGCCCGGGATATAGATTGTTGTTGAAAAATCAACTTGGCCAAGCGGAGCACCAACGGTTCCAGAGCCATTAGAAACTGCTTTAAAACCGGCAGCTCCAAGGCTGAATTCACCTATACCATACTGCTCAAGGTAAATTTGAATACGCCACTCAAAAGCAGGGTTGATAGCGTGAGCAAAAGCTCCAAACACACCCCATTCAAATTTGAATTGAATGGGTTGATCCGTCATAACAAGGTTGTTGACAGTTAAATTACCGGACGGAACTGGGTGGCCTCCGAGCCCAGGGGCTTCCGTGATGGTAGATATTTGTCCATTTCCAGAAATGTCGTAAATACCGGCAGGGAACACGGATTCGGATTTAATAGGTACTGGCATAATAAAAAATGTTGAAGGTCTGCGTCATTGGCAACCCATCCAGCAGGGGAAGCCCTTTTTCCCCGTTGCTTTTCTGCGCGAACCCGTTCTCAATGGTTGGGGCTTTTTTCGTGCTGAACGTGGGGCAAAGGTGGGTGCCTCGAAATCAAGCCCCGCTAAACACACACGCTAACTTGGACAAAAAGACAGTCAATCTGCGCTTAAAAAACAAAAAAGCCGCCCCTTTCGGAGCGGCTCTTGCGCTGGTCAATTTTTTATTCATCTGACGACTGAGCCATAGAATGAATAGAAAATTGACCAGCGCCAACCTAAATCATCTTGTATATTCCTGAAAATCAGGCCGTAACAACAGAATTGTAGTTGCCGAATGGTGTTGGAGCGTAGGCTTGAGCAGCCCAGTCGTTTTCCCATTTTTCGCCATTGATGAGGAAGCGGTATTCGTATGAACGTCCTTTTTCGAGTTCGACGGCGGTTTTAAAAGAGCCGTCTTTTTGCTTTTCGAGCACTACACCGTTCTGCCAGTTGTTGAAATCGCCCAAAACGGCAACCGTTTCAGCGTTTTCTACGGCTTCTTTTGGAAGCACAAAAGTTACTTTGGATTTTTTAACAGCAGATGCTTCGACTTTGGCGGGAGCTGTTTTGGCGACAGGCTCAGCGGTTTTAACAGCTTTTTCAGCCACCACAGGCGCAGTAGTTTTTGCGGTTTCTATCGTTTTTTCTACTGCAACAGGGGCAGCGGTTTTCACTGTTTTTACAGTTT
>JACMMM010000581.1 GCA_014379065.1 Saprospiraceae bacterium | reverse complement strand
TCAATTTGCGAACCTTCAAGCATGAGAAAAAAGCCTTTTTCAGAACGTTTTTTCAAAAAATCAGTCGCCATTCGCGCAGCAAGCGGCAAATAGTCACGCCCTCCGCTTACCGAATCCGGCTCTCTTATGGCTGAAAACCAACCGAATGGCTGTTTGGGGTCGGGCATGGTTTCAGAAAGTTTTTGCTCTTGAAAATTGGACAACCGATACCCTTTTACTGTGAGTTCCGTGTAAAGGTTGCGCGTGTCGGTCTTGCGCTGATTGAAATATTGAAGGCCTCCGCCCACAAAAAAATCCAAGTCAGTTTCGACAAAGAACTTGGCAATGTCCTCCATATCCGCCCGGTTTTTTACATGTGCAATAAACGACGCAGGTGTGGCATGGGTGATGCTGGAAGTAGCGACGAGACCCGTGGCAAGTCCGTTTTTTTCTGCTTGTTCGAGTATAGTAAGACAAGGCTTTTTGTCTTTTGTGACCCCGATGGCCCCATTATAAGTTTTATAGCCACAGGAAAACGCCGTAGCCCCTGCGCCCGAATCGGTGATAACATGGCTGCTGGAATGGGTTTTCATCAGTCCCGTGATGGGAAAACGTTCGAGGTTCAGTTTGTTGCCGTTGGCATACATCCCGGCAGTTACTTGGGTAAGCCCCATGCCATCGCCGATGAGCAGGATGATGTTTTTGGGGCGGGTTGTACCCAGGAACTCCGTTCCGGGGTGTTCGTTCCCTGAACGGAGTTCCGGGGTACTTCCTAGAACAGCAACAACAGCAGGGAGCAGCGCAAATGCGGCAAGCGTGTATAATTGTTTCAGCATCATTTAAATCATTCTGAAAGTCTGATTACGCGAAATGATTTCGCACTACCCCAACACGATATATCGTTTGCCGGGCAAGGTTCGGATAATGCCTTTGAATTCGAGGGCAAGAATGTGCGAGGCAAGTTCGCCAGGCGAACATTGGGCAGCCCGGGTTAGTTGGTCAATGGGTATTTCCGGGCTGTCGCGGATGATGCCGACAAGGGTGGCTTCGGTGGGGCTAAGGTCGGGGAAAAGTTGCGTTTGGGCCATCTTAGGTTTTCCTGCATCGTCCCACTGCATTTTTGTAGCGATATCAGCGGCAGATTCGGCGAGTTTTGCCCGCTCTGTCTTAATGAGATAGTTGCAACCCACACTTTTCGCATCATGCGGTCGGCCCGGCACTGCGAAAATTTCGCGCCCGTGGCGCTCGGCGCATTGCACCGTAATCATAGATCCGCCGCTGTTGGCCGTTTCTACCACGAGCACCACGTCGGAAAGCCCAGAGATGATGCGGTTGCGCATCGGGAAATGTTCGCGGTCGGGCTTGGCATCGTGGGCATATTCGCTGACCAGTCCGCCATTTTCAATCATCCGCAGGGCCACGCTGCGGTGCTGGCTGGGGTAAATACTGCCCAGTCCGTGGCCCAAAACGCCGACATTGGGAACGCCGATTGCCGAGGCTTTTCGGTGTGCCGTCACATCCACGCCAAATGCCAAACCACTTACAATCAACACATTGTAGGCTTGAAGACCTTCAACGATCTCTTCACACAGGGCTTTTCCATGCTCGCTCGGCTGGCGTGTGCCGATAATGGCAATCACACGCGGTGCATCAAAAAGCGACAGCGAACTTCCTTTGAAAAAAAACATCGCGGGGCTGTCCTGACATTGACGCAAACGGGCAGGGTATCGGGGATCGGTATAAAAAACAGCCTGAACATTGTGCTGTTCCATAAAGGCGATTTCTCGCTCAGCCCCTTTTAGCGGATCTATCGCAGAAGCCAGTGCAGCCATGGTGGTTGGGCCAATGCCGGGGATTTTTTGCAGTTCTCTTTTGCTGGCGCGGAATACGGCTTCGGCACTGCCACAATAACTTACGAGGGTTTTGGCGGTTACTGCGCCCACTTGTGGCACGAGCATGAGCGCGATTTGATGTTGGAGGCTGTCCATGTGGTTTGGTGATTGGGGGAATTGGTTAACTGGTGATTGGGGGATTGGTTTACCCGCCGAAGCCTTGGCGTAGGAGGGGTGATTGGTAAATTGGTCGGGCAGTGCTGGGAGTCAAAGTTAAAGCCCTTGAACGATCTTTACAAACCTAGTGCATCCATTTTCTCTTTTTTAGTCAAATGTAGGCTGCTTAACAAATCGAATACTATTTGCCCTGTACGATTTTTGCACCTTCGTCGTTTGACCAATTCCTTACCGCGACACACACTTCTATTCTCGCTATCCAAATTCATGAAAAAAGCAACCCTGTTCGCCGTAGCCAAGCTTTGCACCTTGCTGTTGGCTTTTCCCGTTTTTGCTCAGAACCCCGTCTCAAAGGAAACCCCCAAAGCAGGCGCAGCGGAAGTGCTGGATGTCGAGGCCTTCGCACCAAAACCAATAGACACACTAGTAGCCCCTACCATCATCGCCTTCGGCTCCTGCAACAAGATGAGCATGCCACAATCCATGTGGCAGCACGTGATTGCCAATAATCCCCAACTCTGGGTCTGGCTCGGCGATATTATCTACGCCGACACTTCCGATATGCGTGCCTTGGCCGCACATTACAAACGCCTGAAAACGACCCCCGACTATAAAAGAATGCGTGCCAAAACGCAGGTCATCGGCGTGTACGACGACCATGATTATGGCAAGAACGATGCTTGTTGTAACTATTCCATGAAAAAAGGGGCAAAAAAATGCCTCATGGATTTCCTCGATGTGCCCATGCAAAGCCCTATCCGCAAACATGAAGGCGCTTATAGCAGCTATACTTTTGGTAAAGGCGTACAACGCATCAAAGTCATCGTAATGGACACGCGCTATTTCCGCGATCCATTGGAGGCAGATTCCACCAAAAGGCACCGTTACCTCCCCAATATGGAAGGCGATATGCTCGGCGAGGCACAATGGAAATGGCTCGAAAACGAACTCCGCAACAGCACCGCCAACCTCAATATTCTTTGTTCCAGTGTGCAAGTTCTGGCCGACGACCACGGCTATGAGAAATGGGGCAACTTCCCCCAACAGCGCAAAAAACTACTTTGGCTCATCTCCAACACAAAGCCCAAAAACCTGCTCATTCTTTCCGGCGACCGCCACATGTCCGAGGTGTCTAAAATGAAGCTGGACGGCCTACCCTACCCGCTTTATGATTTCACCTCCAGTGGCATGACACACATCCGAAGTGGCCTTGAAGAATTCAACCGATTCCGTGTCGGCGATATGATCGTCAGGAAAAATTTCGGGGTACTCAAGATTTCGTGGAATGGTGACAAACCCATCGTCGCCCTTCAGACGCGGGGGCAGATGAACGAGTTGTTTCAGGAAGTTGTGGTGAGATATTGATTGATTCGATTAGGAGATTGATTCGATTGATTCGATTGGCACGATCGCAAAAAGAGAGCACATTTCAAGTCCATGACCTGAGATGTGCTCTCTTTTTGCGATCGTGCCAATCGAATCAATCGAATC
>JACMMM010000580.1 GCA_014379065.1 Saprospiraceae bacterium | reverse complement strand
ACGCTGAAACGGTCGGCATAAACAATTCCTCACCGGCGTTTAAACGATTTTACAACACGTCGCCCGGCATTTTCTTTGGCTATAATGTATGGAAAAACCTGGAACTCTACACCTACCTCGAAAGTCACACGTTCGGGATCGAACAGCAAAGCACAAAAATCACAAAAGACATCAAGAGTATCGATACTGGGTTGGGCCTGAGCTACCAGTTTTTTGTCGGCCCAGTTTTTTACGTTCAGCCGGGTGTACACCTGTATTTACGGCGCAACAACAGCGCGAATTTTGGCGACGTTCAGTACAACATTCCCAATGCCGATGTATCGCCCGTGATACGGATCGGAGCCAGACTGTGGCGGAAATATTGACACGACTATACAGTTGTGTCAAGGATGCGTTTCAAATTGCCGCTCATCTGTCCTTACCGCAAGAAAGTCGGATGTCAAATCAGCCTGTATACATCGCAGACAATAAATGACAAAAGTCGCGCGCAACAATTTGGAATGCATCCTTCAAAATATGAAATATACTGTTCATGAAAAAGCTATTTAGAATAATGGTTATTGCATTGCCAGTTGTGGCGGGTGTCTGGACCCTCCTGACATTGTGGGCAGAAAGCGCCGGATCAAAAAGAAGTTGGGAATTGGGGAAACAGGCTTCGCGAAGAAAAGTGTTGATCGTTTACGATCCTGATCCCTTTTACAACCTGGATGAACAGATAAGCCGGTCGTTTGGTCAGGCACTGGCTGATCAGGGGATGCACGTGCGGGTTGCAACAGCGGAAGCAGCCAGAGAATTTAAAGATCAACCGTTTGACTTGTACGTGTTTTGCGCCAACACGTATAATTGGCGCCCGGATTGGGTGGTAAGCAATTTTATAAAGAAACAAGTGGTATTGGAAAACAAATCGGTAGTGGCCATTACTTTAGGGTCCGGATCAACCGAAGCTTCCCAAAAAACACTGGAGGAATTGATCTTGAAAAGAAAGGGCAATCTTTTGGATTCCCGTTCACTGTGGCTCACGAGGCCAAATGATGAATCGCGCGGGGAGGAATCCAACACTAAAGTTTCTGTCTCGATGGCCTACGCTTGGGGAGAACAAATTGCCAAGCGAATTGATTGAGTGGTGCGCTCTACCGACCGCGAGGCGGTTGAAACAACGGGCGGCCTGGTAAGTTACGCCTCCGAAAATCCGTTTGAAATGACAGTAAGGAAAGCAACGCTGGCACCAATTATAATCAGCTTATGGGCGACGGGTTGCGGTTTGTCCACTTCCCAGTCCTATCAAGGGGAGAGCAATGTATTCTCCGTTTTTTCGACAGTGGACACCTACATTACCAATGAAATGAAAGCGGAGAATATCCCTGGCGTAGCAATCGGGATCGTGAAGGATAATCGCATCGTTTATCTGAAAGGTTACGGCCGATCGGATCCATCCGGGCGACTGGTAAAAAATGGCACCCCCTTCGTGATTGGATCCATCACCAAGTCCTTTACCGCGATGGCCGTGATGCAGCAGGTGGAAGTAGGCAAGATAGCGTTGGATGCACCGGTTCAGCATTACCTCCCCTCGTTTCGCGTGGTTGGTTCACCCGAAGATTCGTCAACATATGTTTCATCGTCGATCACCGTCCGTCATCTTCTCAACCAAACCAGTGGCCTCTCCGGATCAGATGCGTACAGAACCGCCTTCTTTACCTACAACGGCGATGACGCGCTGGAAAAGACGGCCCGGTATTACACCGAAGGTCGGCAGCTAAAACACCCAGTGGGGAAAACGTACGCGTATTCAAACGGCAACTACGTAATACTTGGATTAATTGTACAAAAGGTATCCGGCCAATCCTACGAAAGCTACGTGAAAGAGCACGTTTTTGCCCCACTGTCCATGCACAACACCTTTACTTCTCAGGAGGAGGCTATACCGCACGGAATGGCGATGGGCTACCGCCGATGGTTTGGATTTAGCCTACCCTACCAGGAGGCTCCGTACAACCGGGGAGACCTTCCTGCCGGCTACATCTTATCCAGTGCGGAAGATATGAGCCATTATCTAATTGCCCAATTGGAAGGCGGAAGATACGGGAATGTCTCAGTGCTTTCTCCCGCTGGTATCGACTTGATGCACACCGAACCGCTACCCGGCACCTACGCGATGGGATGGGAGTCCGGTGCAGTTGGTGGCGTACCCGTCATTGGGCACGCCGGAGGTACGCCGGGCTTCCAGTCGCATATGTGGTTGGATACGGAGCGACACCTGGGAGTAATCGTGCTGGCCAACGTGCTCAGCGTTCTTGACGCCCTTCCCAAGACAAACGTTACTACTGCCACGCACCTGGCCTCGGGCGTAATGAGCTTGGTGGAGAACCGACTTTTGCCCGATAAAGGCATGGGACCTGCTCAAATGTATTGGATCGTAGATGGGGTGCTTTTTCTGTTGAGCGGGTGGCTGGTAATCTCCCTAGCCGGGCTAACCAAACGTTATCCGTGCTTATCCGAACGCAGTACCGCTGGACGATCTATCCGGTTGCGGCGCGTCATTATCGTATTCATTCTGCATTTCATCTGGCCCAGTGCGGTTCTTTTGACCGCAGCGGCAGGCGTACCGCTGTGGAAGGTCTTGACATTATATCAACCCGATCTCCTTATTTGGCTAACGGTGGTGGCCGCCGTTGTTTTGCTGAAAGGCATCGTGGAAATGGGACTGCTGGTTAGAATATTTAGAAGAAGTCGATTTTTAAAGGCGCATTGAATGTCCATTGCACCCATTAATCTAAAAATCATTTTTACGGTAATGCCCCAAAGATTATCCATTTTACGTTGACAAAAGCAGCACAAAACTACATAGGAACCTTGGCCACGAATCATCACGCAAACGTGGCCAAAAAAGAGATGCAAATTTTGTCAAAAAAGTATTAACCGTTGCGCATTTATCTTCTTTTTCAACCACAACGCTGGACAAGTTTAATTTCATTATTTATAAATTTGAAGTGAGGTGTTACACCAGGACACCGCAGGAAAAAACCCGTTTCATTCGTAAAAAACGTTTATGAACAGAAAAAAATTTTTAATTATATCCGGGGGTACTGCTTTAGTGGCAGCCGGGTCCTACTATTTAAGTGATGAAAGTAGTTTTGTTAGGAGTGACGTTAAAACGGATTCTCCGGAAAAGATTCCTTTCATGGAGGACGAAAAAGAAATTCTTCTTCTGGCGTCGTTGGCTCCGAGCGGACACAATACCCAGCCCTGGTTTATAAAATATATTGAACCGTATCATTGGATAATCGGCAATGATAAAAGCAAGTGGCTTCCGGCCGTTGACCCGACCCAGCGGGAAACCATCTTGTCAATAGGCGCTTTTGCGCAAAACCTTGAATACGCAGCCAGTAGTTTGGGTTATACCTGTCAATTCGATGGCATGGCCCTGAGTAATCAAGACGAGAATATAATTGATGTAAGACTCAGTAAGTCAGGCAGCACGCCTAAATATGATCGCAAAAAAATAGCGGAACGTAGAACAGTAAGGTCAAACTATCTCAGTGAAACGTTAAGAAAAGAAGACCTTGCTTATTTAATCAACGGAGAAACCGATTTCTTCCACTTCATTCCAAATACGGCAAAAGAACACCAATGGCTGAATGAACAAACTATTGAAGCCAATCGAATT
>JACMMM010000579.1 GCA_014379065.1 Saprospiraceae bacterium | reverse complement strand
CGTGACGAAGTAGTCGCCAGCCGGGAGGCTGCTGAGGCTGTCGGTGGTCATCCCATTCGACCACAAATATGTATAAGAGGTGTCGAGGGGGGTAACATTCAGAGCGATATAGCCAGTAGGGCTTGCACAGGAAATATTGTCCGCCAGATTTCCTTGCACCCTGATGGTGTCGTTGATACTGGGTACGATAAACGTGTTCGTTTGGGAGCAGCCCACGGCGGAGGTTACCGTCACATAAAAGGTATCCGCCTTTATCCCGGTAAGATCCTGAGTCGTTGCCCCGTTCGACCATTGGTAGGCAAGGGGGGCGACCGCGTCCCCGAACACGAACAGGTCAACGCCGCCGTTCGAAAGACCGCAGGTGGTGGTGTCAATAATTCCAGGGATGCTGGGGTATTGTGTTACGTCCCCGACGTTGTAGGTCTCGACCGCCGTGCAGTTTCCACCCGCGCTGATGGTCACGGTGTAGTCTCCGGGCGCGAGGTTATTTAGAATCTTGGTAGTTCCGCCGTTGGACCACTGGTAGGACAGGTTAGCAGGGAACAGGGACAGGTTGATCTGGCCGTTGGAGGTGTCGCAAGCGTTGTGATCCGTTACCAGACCGCTGTAACTGAAGAGGATAGGGGTGTCGTCCAAGGTGGCACTTGAGGTTGTTGTACACCCATTTATCCCCGTTACCGTCACAGTATAGGTGTCCGCCGGGACATTGGCCAAGTCCTGGGTCGTTGTCCCGTTTGACCACAGATAGGTGTAAGGTGGCGTCCCTCCAACTTGCGTAGTTAGGTTTACGTACCCGTTACTAAAACCGCAGGTAGTGTTGGTGTTGTTAAAAATCAGACCCGGAACCTGCGGATCATCCGCTATGTAATATGATTCGGTGACAGTACAATTGCCGTGGATGGTAGCAGTGACCGTATAAGTCCCGCTAGGCAGATTGGTCAAATCTTGTGTCGTAGCGCCATTGCTCCACAAATAAGTAAAAGGCGCTTGAATGATGGAGTGGACAACTAAGATATCAATACTGCCATTAACACCAATACAGGTTGTATTGGGTGTGATAATTACTTCGGACGTATCAATCAGCATATTATAAATTTGGTCCGCCACGGTTACACTGGCCACATCCGTGCAACCGTTGGCACTCGTAACGGTGACGGTGTAAGTCCCAGGAGGAATATTCTGAATAGATTGATGAATTCCTCCATTGGACCACAGGTAGCTGTAAGGCATTACGCCTCCAGTAACAACCACCGTCGTAGCGCCATCAGACCTTCCACAGGTGGCGGTTTGGGCGCCAAAAATTGTAGCCATAGGGGCACCCGCGAGGTCAGGCACCGTAAATTGGTAGGGGGTGCTGCAGGTGACCCCATAAGTGATGGTTACGGTATAGGTGCCACTGTTAAGCCCAGCTACATCTTGCGTAGTGGCTCCAGTTGACCATAGGTAGGTCCAGTTGGGCACAACCACTGGTATCACCGTAATGTCAAGCGCCCCGTCGAAAGCACCAATGCACACCGTGTTTCCAGTGGCAATAGCGTTCACGCCCAAAGGGGATGCGGGTGGTAGATCGGGCACCATTATTTGGGCTGCCTGTGCGTTGCCATTGGCATCCGTGACAATGACGGTGTATGTGCCAGACGTGAGGCCGCTAAGGTCTTGAGTCGTGGCACCAGTTGACCAGAGGTAAGTCCATGGGCCGGGTGTATTTGCATCGGGCGTTATGTCAATGGACCCTGTGCCCTGGCCACAGAAATCGCCAATAATAACCACTGTTGGATTAAGTGTTTCTGTATGACTTTCGGTCGCGGCCTTTGGGGTGGCTATTGGGCCAAAGTCGCCATCTTCTGTTTTTAAGGGAGCGTCAGCGAATAAGGTGTCTTCTGGCACAGAAAATGTACTGTGAATCGGTTTTGCCAAAAGTGAAGTGCCGTAAAAAGGTAAAAAAGAAAACAGAAACAGGGTAAAAATCTTCATGGGTAATCGTTTTTGTGGCAATCGCCAAATAAATTGGATGTGAAGAGATCAGAACGGATTAAAGGATTAATGGGGACTTTGGAGACTAAGGTAGCATTTTATCGCATAAGCGTCAAGATAGGGGGCTTGGCCAATCCGGGGAAGGCTTAACCATTCAATTCATTTAACCAAGATAAAGATATGGCTCACTTCGCTTCACCAGTCAATAAATGAATTGAAAACTTATGGTTCGGGCAACATCAGCCAAAAATTATTCATGCCTTCTCCCTGAATGAGCACAAGCTCTTGAGCATTAAGCAATTCGAGCAAGGCCAGAAACGTAACCACCGCATGGATACGGTTGTCAAGGGCTAGGAACATTTCTTCAAAATCGCGCTTTTCTCCCTTTTTTAAATTACCCAAGAGGTACTCGCGCTGCTCCTGAATCGTGTAGGTGTAATTGTAAACCGTATGAACACGCTTCGTTTTCTGATCTTCCTCAAAGCGGATCACAAGCCGCTCGAATACACGCAGCAATTTGTAGAGACTGATGGATTCCAGTTCGGCTTCGGCCAGGGCTTGTTCGGCAAGTTGGCGGATTTCAGCGGTAGCATAGCCGCGCGGGTTCATGAACGCCCGTACTTCTTCGAGGCGTCGCAAGTCTTCCAGCACACTTTTGTAACGCTTGTATTCGAGCAGGCGATCCACCAATTCGCGGCGCGGGTCTATCTCGTTGCCCTCTTCATCCACCTGCTTGCGGGGCAACAACATCTTGGCTTTGATGCGCATGAGCGTGGCGGCCACTACGATAAATTCGGAGGCGATATCCATGCTCAATTCGTCCATTTCATGCATGTAACTCAAGAAATCGTCCGTGATTTTGGCAATAGGGATGTTGTAAATATCCAGTTCGTCCCGCTCAATAAAGAAGAGCAGGAGGTCGAAAGGCCCCTCGAAAGCGGGGAGTTTTATGGTGAATGTTTCTTGCAATTGATTCGATTGATTTGATTGACCGATTGATTCGATTGTTACGATTGATTCGATTATTGCGATCCGAAGGAGGCCTGGATTATTCCTTTTTCGGATCGCACTAATCGAATCAATCGTAACAATCGAATCAATCGCAACAATTAATCCCCCCAGCCCGGCTCATCTTCCAGTTCCTTGGGGTGTTTGCGGACGATGCCGAATTCGATTTCTTTTTGGCAGGAGCCGCACACGCCATACAGGTTGAGCGAGTGGTGCGAGATTTTGAAGTTGAGCAGTTCACCCACCATGTCTTTGATCTGTTGCACACGGGGATCGCAGAATTCTACCACCTTGCCGCAGTGGGCACAGATGACGTGATCGTGTTGTTTGTAGCCGTATGACTTTTCGTACTGAGCAAGGTTTCGGCCAAACTGGTGCTTTTTCACCAGATCGAAATTGACCAAAAGTTCGAGCGTATTGTACACCGTCGCTCGACTCACGCGGTAGCTGCGGTTTTTCATGTGGATATAAAGTGCTTCCGCATCAAAGTGGTCTGTGCGCTTGTATATTTCTTCCAAAATGGCGAAGCGTTCCGGCGTTTTGCGGAAGCCGCCTTTTTCCAGTTGGGCGGAAAAGATTTTGAGCACTTGTTGGATGATTTCTTGCTCGTTGCGTTGGAGTGACATTTTTTCTGTGCGTTGTGGGGGACAAAAGTAACTCGAAATGATGTGTCCTTGGTTTTAAACGAAAAGGTAGATTTGTAGTCGAAAATCGTCCTTTGTTTCACCGTCAAATTTGAAAACATGAAAACAATCAGTACCACTACCCTTTTTGCACTTTTTTTTACGTTTCCGCTCTTTTCCCAAACCTTCCAACTGACTGTCCAAAATGGCTACGGCAGCATCAGTGCTGCTCCGGGCGACACCATCCATATCTGGGCCGAAGAATTTGGGGCAGCCCGCACTTTCAGCCATTGGTCTGGCGACACCAGTTTTTTGGAAATGCCCGATGAGTGGCACACCCGCGTCATTATGCCTGCCCAAAATGTCAGCGTGACCTCGAACACCAAAATCTTGCCTACTGGTACGGCAAATCCCCTTAACTTAGAAAATATCATGGGCCGGGACACCCTGAAGCGGGTGTTCAGCTATTTTCCTTCTGGAATGGTGCCCAAAGGCGTGTGCTGGCTTTGGCACGGTACAAACGGCTCTGCCAGTAGCTGGGCTGGACAGGAATTTGAACAGCATCAGTTCGTCCGATACCTCGTTGCAAACGATTGGGGGGTCATCGTGACCGAAAGCGAGGAGTCTACCAAACACAAGGACTTGAATGGCGATGGCAACTTGCGCTACGATTACTACCCGGACACCCTGAACAATGTTGATCTGCAAAACGTCCGGGCCATCCGCGATACGTTCATACACCGAGGGAAAATGAGCTGGAATACTCCGCAAGCCTCCGTTGGGTTTTCAGCAGGAGGCGCTTTTTCGACCTTGTTGGCTTCGGTTTTGGACTGGAAAGCAGCGGTGACACATTGTGCGCCGGGGGTTGAGCCTGTTATTCAAGTCACAACTACCCCCATCCAGTTCTCCATGAACGCACGCGACAACCACCCCGATGTAGGCCTCGCGGGCAATTTGGAAGCCTATGACAATTATCAATACTTAAAGGACAAAGGCCAATGCGCACAGTTTTTCTTGTTGCGATCCTCGCCGACCTATCCAGAGCGCTTCAAGCGAATGCCGGGCATTACCACGACGCTATCTTACTCCATTCACAATGAATTGGTAGCAAATGGCTGCTTTGGACCGGGAGGCTATCTCATAAAAGCACCGTCAGTTATTGAAGCGGCGGTAATGGCTAACCCTGCTAATTGGCCGACGATAATTTCATTGACCCCAGCCCAACAGCAATTTGTGCTCGATCAGATGGATGTAATGTGGTCATCTCACCATTTCCACACCGATTTTATGGCCGCTGATTTTAAGTTTATTGAATCGGCTTGCGCATCCGCTGTCGGTACAATTACGCCAAACAAAGCTCCCTTTTTGAACATTTTCCCAAACCCGACAAGCGATAAAATTTACCTCTCGGAAAACACAGGGCAATTGCAAGTTTTTGATTTAGAAGGGAAAATAGTTTTGTCAAAAAATGCTTCTCGAGCGTCTGAACTGGATGTTTCAACCTTGCCTTCCGGCTTGTATTTTTTGGAAATTGTGGTGAATGGTCAGCGGCAGGTTGCCAAATTTGTAAAACGATAGGAAACCTATAAGGTTTTGAAAACCTTATAGGTTTGATTTCCAAGATAATATCACTTCTATTTGACAAAATCAAGCCTAACTACCATGAAAAAACATTTCCTACTTATTGTTTTTCTCCTGTTCACTTTCTGTCTTTTTTCCCAAACCAACGTCCGTGCCTGGTACGCTCAAGGCCAAGTGTGGGTAGTATGGGAAACACCAGTTCCAGGGCCTGATACCTATGGAATTTACAAAAAAATCACGGCTTTCAACAACACCAATCAAGCCAACCTGATTGGGCGGCCTTTTCAATTCGAGTACCTGCCGGGGACTTATTATCAGCAGACGGGCGATCCCAATTTTACCTACAGAATACCGAAACCCGATGGCACGGTTTACCAGCTCGCCCCTGGCGAGGGCCTGTTTGTGGAAACTGTATTGAACGCAGGATCAGCATTTTATGCAGTTGTAGCATGGGGTCAAACCGCTGTAACAGCGGGTGGGAATATCACGCAAAGCGCTGTAAACTATACGTTCAACCCAATCACACAGCCCATAAATTGCCATTTACAACGCACCGAAATACTCCCAACGGGCCACAAAACAGCCTGGTTTTCCATGTGGGCCTTGGGGCGGCAAGACGAAAATGCGGGCCGCCCTGATTTTCCGGTAATGGCCAATGCCGCCAAAAACGGGATGCCCTCTATGTTTATCATCAGCCAATCACTCACTTTGGATACCATGGGAGGCCAAAAAGTGCCGATGACCCATCTGTTTCACGGTGGCGGCGGCGTGGCACAACAGATGATTGCCAATCGGTTCAAACAATTTAACCTTGAACCCAAACAAGGCATCTCCGTAGCGCACAATGATGATTTCCCGGTGAACACGGTCGGTGAAACAGGCGATTCCATTTTTACCTCAGGCCGCAGTCTCTGGTTTGGCTGGACGAAACGGCACAACCCCTTCGACTTCGGTTTTGCAGCCATGCCGGGTGACACGGTCATCAACTACACCCAAAGGCGCATTGTCTGGATAAACGATTGGTTGATCAAACACCTCCCGATTGATCCGAACCGGGTGGCTCTAATGGGGTACAGCATGGGCACGGGCGGTGCAACGGTGCTGGCTAAATCATTCCCTGACAAATTTTCTACTGCTTGTATGTTCAATACGGGTTTTCGGGGCGCAGAGGACGCGACGAGTGTTCGTGTGGTAGGTTCTATGAGCGACAACCTGCCGACCAATCTCCGGGGATGGAACAACCAGACCGTGCGTATTGAAGAGGCGTTCAGTTTGAATGTACCTTGTTCTGAGCAGCGGGATTTCCCCATTATGCGGGTTTGGGTCGGCAAAAACGACGACAATAGCCGGATGCATTGGGGGCCAGCGGTGGCCGCACAATTCCGCCGCGCCGATTCACTGGGTTGGGGTACTCAATTCCATTGGGACGAGCGTGGTCACACCTACCCAACGCTCAATTTCCATTGGATTCAGGGGGAAGGAGGGGGCGAACAGACTTACCGGGACAATATGTCGTATCAGGAATTTTTCCGCAGCAACCAATCTTACCCAGGCTTTTTCAACCATCGCCTGGAGCCCTTGAACAATGACCCCGGAACCGGTCAACTCGGCATCAACAACGGCGATGGCGACAATTGGGGCACTTGGGGCGGCTGGCATAATTGGGATCTGGGAAGCATTACCGACGAGCCGGGAAAATGGGAAGTGACGGCCTGGCTGACCGCCAATGCGCCTTTTGCCAATGACAATTGCCCGGAAAATGCCCTGCTCACCGATCTTTTTATCCGAAAACCGCAACAGTTCAATCCCGCACCGGGCAAAATGCTGGAATGGCGTGTACGCGACATAGCCAACAATCTGGTGATCCAGGCGGGGCAAACGACCGTTCGCCCAGATGGACTGGTGCTGGTGCCGCAGATTTTCGTGACAAAAGAGACTTTCCGAAAAATTCTGATTCAGGTCTATGATCCTACTGTGGCAACGCAGGAGTCAGAGGAAGATATGTTCGCCCTGGCAATTTACCCCAATCCTACGAGCGGCATGCTTTATTTCAAAAATGAATTTGAAACGGCGCGGGTTCTTGATTTGAACGGCAAAATATTGCTCGAGAAATATGTGCCGGGTTCAATGCAACTCGATGTTTCCAGTCTGGCCAATGGCCTCTATTTTTTGGAAATTTCAGAAAATAAAGCTAGGCTGAAAATCAGTCGATTTGTCAAAAACTGAGGTTCAAATTTCCAGTCGTGTGTGTTAAAAAGAAAAGTAAATTTTTAATAGGTTT